>NZ_JBEXHY010000179.1:0-8437 GCF_040608295.1 Micromonospora sp. NPDC005197
ATCAAGAGGTTCGCGTCACCGACACCGGCGTGTCGTGACGCAAACCTCTTGATCAACGGGACGGGACGGAGGGCGGGAAAGGGGGAGGGCGGGGTGGGCGGTCAGCTGCCGGGGCGGGGGAAGGCTACCGGGCTGCGGAGGCCGGCTCGGTTGACCGCGCGGATGCCGAAGAAGACGTTGTCCTTGGACAGGTCGATGCTGACCTCGGTGACGTCGCCGACCGGGATCACCCGCTGCCACTCGGCGGCCGTGGTCTCGCGCCACACCACCTCGTAGCCGGCCAGGCCCGGCTCGTCGCCGCGCTGCCAGCGCAGGGTCGTGTTGTTGGTCAGGTCGGTGGTCACGATGATGGCGCCCTTGGGCGTGCCGGGCGCCTGGGCCAGTGACCACAGCGCCGCGCCGTTGACCCTCGCCACCCGGGCGATGTACCCGAAGTCGCAGAACTCGGGCAGGTCACCGAACTGCTGGCCGTCCTGCACGCGGACGTCCTGGTGCTGGTGGGCGAAGTCCTCGTTCGGCTCGGTGAACCGCGCCGCCGGCCAGCCCTCCCGCAGGAACGAGATGTGGTCGCTGCCGCGCAGGTAGCGGTCCCGCCGGTAGATCACCCGCACCCGCATGCCTGTCGCGTCGTTCTCCGCCACGTCGCGTACGAACCGGGCGAGCTGCCGCGACGGTGAGTCGTTCTCGCCGCCGACGGACTGCCGGGTGGTGGCCTCCGCCGGTGTCTCGGCGGTCGGCACCCCCTCGGCGAACAGTCGCACCGCGTACGGGTCGCGGGTGCCGTCGTCGGCGGTGCCGCTGCCCACGATGTCGTCGCTGAACATGCCCTGCACGTCCGCGCCGGCGGCCTTGAGCTGCGCGGCCAGGTACGCCGAGCCGTACAGGCCCTGCTCCTCGGCGGCGACCGCGGCGAAGACGACAGTGGCGGCCGTGGGCCGGGTGGCCATCAGTCGGGCCAGCTCCAGCACCACGGCCACGCCGGACGCGTCGTCGTCGGCGCCGGGCGCGTCGCTGACGGCGTCCATCACGTCGGTGGCCCGGGAGTCGTAGTGGCCGGTCACGACGTAGGTGCGGTTCGGCGAGGTCACACCGCGCAGGGTGGCCACCACGTTGGTGATCCGGGTGGCGGTGGGGATCCGCGAGGCGGGCTGCTGCACGTACGACTGGAGTTCGACGGTCATCCGGCCGCCGGAGGTGGCCGCGTACTCCTGGAGGCGGGCGTGGATCCAGTCCCGGGCGGCGCCGATGCCCCGCTCGGGGTCGTCCTGGTCAGAGAGGGTGTGCCGGGTGCCGAACGCGGCCAGCCGGCGCACGGTCGCCTCGATCCGGCGTGGGTCGACCTGGCGTAACAGGTCGCGCAGCTCACGGTCGGGGCGTTGGGGGCGCGCCGGGTGCCCGGGGCCGGCGGGGACGGGGTCGGCGGCCGCGGGCGCGGCCAGCGAGGGCACCGCGACGGTGGCGGCGGTCGCCGCGGTGGCGGCGGCGGAGGCGGACAGGAAGGTGCGGCGGGTCGGCCTCGTGGGCCGCTCGCCGGTGTCGTCTGATCCCATTACGGCATCCTGCCCATCGATAGTGACGTTTGTCCATATCGCTAGACGTGGATGTCGCGTGAGCTTTCACCCGGACCGGGTGATGACACTCCGTGGCCGTCGTTCCTACGGTGGGTGTCATGGCTGTCGTACGCGCGACCCCCGCCAACCCGCACGTCGGCACGGCTCCCGCGACGGGGGTGAGTGGCGACCAGCGGGCGATGCCACCCGAGTTGGGTCCCAACTCGATCGCCGTGCTCAGCGGCCCCACGTTTGTGTACTCCGACGCGCGCGGCGACGTGCCACCGGGCAGCATCGGCGGGCTCGTGCACCTGGACACCCGCCTGATCAGCGGCTGGACCCTCACCGTCAACGGCGGTCAGCTGCTGGTGTTGCGGGCCAAGACCCTCGAGCACTACTCCGCGCAGTACGTGCTCACCAACCCGGAGCTGCCCGGGCTGCCGTCGAACGGTCTCGCCATCCGGCGGTTGCGCTACATCGGCGACGGCTTCCACGAGCGACTGGAGATGGTGTCGTACCAGACCGAGCCGGTCCGGGTGGAGCTGCGGCTGGCCGTCGACGTGGACTTCGCCGACCTGTTCGAGGTCAAGTCGGTGGTCCGGGACCGCTCCGCGCAGATCGTCCGCAACCACGCCGCCGACGGCTCCGAGCTGTGCTTCTCCTACCGCAACGGAGACTTCACCGCCGAGACCCGGGTGCGCTGCGCGACCCCGGCGGACCGGATCGAGGGGGACGATCTGGTCTGGGACCTGCACCTGCGTCCGCGCGACAACTGGCTGGTGGACCTGCAGGTGCCGTTGTCGCCGGGCCCGGGGGTGGTCGAACCGGTGCGGGGCGACATCATCGACGTCGTCCAAGGCCGGGCCGAAGACCCGCTGCGCCGGTGGACCGAGGACCGGGCCGTGCTGCGCAGCGACAGCCAGGCGCTGGAGTGCACCGTCCGCCAGTCCCGCGACGACCTGGCGGCGCTGCGGCTCGAACTGGAGGTCAAAGGTCAGCGGATCCTGCTGCCCGGCGCGGGACTGCCCTGGTTTCTCAGCCTCTTCGGGCGGGACACGCTGATCACCGCGTACCAGACGTTGGTGGCCGGGCCGGCGCTGGCGAAGGGAACGCTGCTCGCGCTCGCCAAACTCCAGGGCAACGCCTGTGACGACTTCACCGACGAGGAGCCCGGCAAGATCCTGCACGAGGTCCGCAGCGGCGAGCTGACCCGTACCGGCCAGAAGCCGTACGGCCCCTACTACGGCACCGCCGACGCCACACAGCTCTGGCTGATCCTGCTCTCGGAGTACTGGCGGTGGACCGCCGACCACGAGACCGTCCGGCACCTGCGCGACAACGCGGTGGCCGCGCTGCGGTGGATCGACGAGTACGGCGACCGCGACGGCGACGGCTACGTGGAGTACGCCACCCGGTCCCCGGAGGGGCTGGGCAACCAGTGCTGGCGGGACTCGCCGGACGGCGTCTGCTTCGCCGACGGACGTATCCCGGTGCTGCCGCTGGCAACCGCCGACATCCAGGGCTACACCTTCGACGCCAAGGTGCGGCTGGCCGAGCTGTTCGACGGCCCGCTGGGCGACCCCACCCTGGCGGCACGGCTGCGCGACGAGGCCGGCACCCTGTACGAGCGGTTCAACCGGGACTTCTGGATCGACGAGCGGGGCGGCTACTACGCGGTGGCCCTCGATGGCGACAAGAACGTGGTCGACTCCAAGACGTCCAGCATGGGTCACCTGCTGTGGAGCGGGATCGTGCCGCAGGGGCGGGCGGATGCGGTGGTGCGCCAGCTCATGTCGCCCGACATGTTCTCCGGCTGGGGCATTCGGACGCTGTCCGCCGAGGAACGCCTCTACGGGCCCTTCGGCTACCACCTGGGCACGGTCTGGCCGCACGACAACTCGCTGATCGCGCTCGGCCTGGCCCGCTACGGCTACCGGAAGGAGGCGAACCGGATCAGCCTGGCGATGATCGACGCGGCCGAGCAGTTCGACCACCGGCTGCCCGAGGCGCTCAGCGGGTCCGACCGGCAACGGCTGCTGTTCGCCGTCCCATATCCCACCGCCTGCAGCCCGCAGGCATGGGCGTCCGGCACGCCGCTGGCGCTGGTCCGCGCGATGCTGGGGCTCAACCCGGTCGAGGGTCGGCTCGTGCTCGACCCGGCGGTTCCACCGGAGGTCGGCCGGATCTCGGCCAACCGGGTGCGGGCCTTCGGTCAGGAGTGGGGTGTGGACGCGGTGGGCTCCAACGGTCACGTCTGGCTCGAGCGCAGCTGACCGCGCGCCTGCGCTTCGACGTTTGTCCCGGGCTGCGACGGGAAACGGCCCGCAATGACGAAACCTCGTGTGGTGATCGTGGGGGCCGGGTTCGCCGGTTACCACGCGGCGAAGACGTTGAGCCGGATCGCCCGGGACCGGGCCGAGATCGTGGTGCTGAACTCCACCGACTACTTCCTCTACCTGCCGCTGCTGCCCGAGGTGGCCGCCGGGGTGGTCGAGCCCGGGCGCATCGCCGTGCCGCTGACCGGGACCCTCAAGGGCGTCCGGGTGGTGATCGGCGAGGCGGATCACGTCGACCTGCAGAACCGCTGGGTCGGCTTCACCCAGCCCGAGGGGGAGAAGAACCGCCTGGCGTACGACCGGCTGGTGCTCGCCGTGGGCAGCGTCAACAAGCTGCTGCCCATCCCGGGTGTCACCGAGTACGCGCACGGCTTCCGCGGCCTGCCCGAGGCCGTCTACCTGCACGACCACATCGTCCGCCAGGTCGAGTTGGCCGAGCAGGCCGAGGACCCGGCGGAGCAGCAGGCCCGCTCCACGTTCGTGGTGGTCGGAGCGGGCTACACCGGCACCGAGGTCGCCGCGCACGGGCAGCTGTTCACCGACGCGCTGCACGCGCAGCGGCCCCGGCTGACCGTCCGGCCCCGCTGGATGCTGCTCGACGTCGCCCCCCGGGTGCTGCCCGAGCTGGACAAGCGGATGTCCGTCACCTCGCACAAGGTGCTCAACCGGCGGGGGGTGGACGTGCGGATGGGCACGTCGGTGGCCGAGGCGACCTGCGACGGCGTCAAGCTCACCGACGGCGAGTACGTGCCGACCTGCACGCTTGTGTGGTGCGTGGGGGTGCGGCCGGACCCGTTCGTCAACGAGCTGGGCCTGCGCACCGAGAAGGGCCGGCTGGTCACCGACGAGTACCTCAACGTCCCCGGCTATCCGGAGGTCTTCGCCTGCGGTGACGCCGCAGCCGTGCCCGACCTGGTGAATCCGGGGCAGATCTGCGGCATGACGGCCCAGCACGCGCAGCGGCAGGGCAAGCGCGTGGCGCACAACATCGCCGCGTCGTACGGCTTCGGGCAGCGCAAGCCGTACAGGCACCACGATCTGGGTTGGGTGGTCGACCTGGGCGGCAAGGACGCGGCCGCGAACCCGTTGCACGTCAACCTGGCCGGGCTGCCGGCCAAGGCGGTCACCCGGGCGTACCACCTGATGGCAATGCCGGGCAACCGCACCCGCGTCGGGGCCGACTGGGTGCTCGACGCCGCGCTGACCCGCTCGGCCGTGCAGCTGGGGCTGGTCCCGGCGAACGCGGTCCCGCTGGAGAGCACGTCGCCGGAGGTCGCGGTGCGCGGCCGCTGAGCGGAAACCGTCGACCCGGCCGGTCAGCCCCGCGAGGTGGCGGGACCGGCCGGTCCACGTGGTGGCACGGCCGGCGGGGGCGGTTCGCCGGGGTCCGCCGGTGGGGGCGGGTTCAGTCGTCGCGGCCCGTACTCGCGCAGCAGGATCTGGACGATGCCGGCGGCGGGGATGGCCAGCAGCGCGCCGAGCAAGCCGGCCAGCTCCGCCGCGAGCAGCACGCTCAGCAGCACGGTCAGCGGGTTGAGCCGCACCGCACGAGACAGGATGAGTGGCTGGAGCAGATGGTTCTCGACCTGCTGGTAGACGACGAAGAAGACGAGCACGATGATTCCGGCGGTGGAGGAGTGCAGGAACCCGGCGCCGGCGGCGATCACCGCGCCGATCGTCGCGCCCACCAGCGGTATCAGGTCGGCCACCGCCACCAGCAGGGCGATCACGCCCGCGAACGGCACCCCGGTCAGGGTCAGCACCAGGAAGGTCAGCACCCCGCAGATCACGCTGATCAGCAGGTTGCCGGTGAGGTAGCCGGTGACCGTCCGCGACATCTCCCGGCCGACCCGGCGCAGGCGCTCGCCCGCACCGTCCCCGGCCGCCGCGAGGACGCTGCCGGTGATCCGCGGCGACTCCAACACCATGAGGTACGCCAGCACGATGACCGTGACCAGCCCCGCGACCGTCTGCAGGACACCGCGCAGCACGCCCACGGCGGGTTGACGTAGCCGGGTGCCGGCGTCGCGCAGCTGGTCGGAGTGCTCGCTGACGTAGCGTCGTGCCCCGGTGCGTTCCAGGAGCTGGCCCACCGGGCCGCGCCCGGCGCGCGCGTCGCGCAGCAGCTCAGGCCCCCGATCGGCGAACCGGCCCAGCTCGTCGAGCAGCGGCACCAGGATGACCGTGGCGAGGACCGCCAGCACGACGAACGCGGTGAGGAACACGAGCAGCGTGGCCACCGCCCGCCGCCGCACGAACCGGCGTTGCAGCCAGTCCACCGACGGCTTGAGCGCGACCGCGAAGAAGGCGGCCACCACGGCCCAGACCAGCACCCGGCGGGTCGCGTACACGAAGGCCAGCGCGAGCGCGGTCGCCAGCACCAGACCGATCACGACCAGGGCCCGGCGGGCGGTGGCCCGATTGTCGGCGTTGCTCACCCGCCGGGCCTTCCCCGCGCGCACCGTCGGAAACCCGGCAATGCGGACGCGCAGGCCGGCCTAGGCCGTGTCTTCGAAGGTTCACAACCATTGGAGCAGCGCGGCGATGGTGACGGTGGCCTGGAACGAGGTCGCGGTCTTGTCGTAGCGGGTCGCGACGCTGCGGCACTGCTTGAGCCGGTTGAAGCAGCATTCGACGACGTTTCTCGGCGCCCTCTTTAGCGCCCGCGGCGTGCTGGTGGGCTCGCACGATCGTGGAGTCCACCGACACCAGCCAGTCGATGTCCCCGGCCGCTTCCGCGTCGGCCTGGACCCCGGCGAGCATCCGCTCGAACGTGGCGTCAAGGGCTCACCTGCGGAAACGGGTGTAGATCGACTGCCAGGACCCGTAGCGGGCGGGCATGTCACGCCACGCCGCCCCGGCCCGGATCTTCCACAGGAGGTTGGTCGGGCCACGCACCCCGCCCGCTACTCCCAGAACCGGCGAATTGCGAATGCGAATGTCAGTCTGATCCAGATAGATGGATTTGGGCTATTGTTCCAATTTGCCCTCATTGGAACACCTGACGTGATGTGGTGATCAGCGCGCTTCATCGGCGCCATTCAGGCCGTTTCACGCAGGACGCCGCTCGGTCGACGTCTCCTGCGAGTAGTACCCACGGAGGGTGTTCTGTGACAGCTAAACCCAAAAATTGGCTACGGCGCCGGGTGGTCCTGCCGTCGCTCGCCGCTGGCGCAGCCGCCACGGTGGCAGCCAGCCTGCTGCTCTTCAGCTCGACCGCCGCAAACGCGCAGGAAGCACCGGTCAACCTGGGGACGGCGGCCGACTTCTCCGTCCTGGCCGGAGCGGAGCCCACCAACACCGGCCCCAGCTTTCTGGCCCAGAGCCTCGGGCGGTTCCCCGGGAGCACCGCGTCCGGCTTCGGAACGGCCACCATCGGCGGGGAGGTGCACCTCGGCGACGCGGTGGCGCTCCAAGCTCAGAGCGACCTGACCATCGCCTTCAACGACGCCGCCGGCCGGACCCCGTTCACCAACCTCCCGGCGGAGCTGGGTGGCAACACACTCAACGAAGGGGTCTACCGGATCGGGGCCGCTCAACTGACCGGAGCGTTGACGCTCGACGGCCAGGGCGATCCGTCGGCCGTGTTCATCTTCCAGGTCGACTCCTCGCTGACGACGGCGTCGAACAGCAGCGTCGTCCTGACCAACGGGGCGTCGGCCTGCAACGTGTTCTGGAAGATCGGCAGCTCGGCGACGATCGGCACCGGCACCACCTTCGTGGGCACCATCATGGCTCAGGCCGCGATCACGATGGCCACGGGCGCGACCCTCCAGGGCCGCGCGCTGGCGCGCACCGCCGCCGTCACCCTCGACACCAACGTCATCACCGCACCGATCTGCGCCGGGCCGACGGGTCCGCCTGGACCGTCCGGCCCACCCGGGCCCACCGGCCCACCCGGCCCGTCCGGCCCGCCCGGCAGCCCCGGAGCACCCGGTAGCCCCGGCGCGCCCGGTAGCCCCGGCGCGCCTGGTAGCCCGGGAGCGCCTGGTAGCCCCGGCGCACCTGGTAGCCCGGGAGCGCCTGGTAGCCCGGGAGCGCCTGGTAGTCCGGGAGCGCCCGGTAGTCCGGGAGCGCCTGGTAGTCCGGGAGCACCTGGTAGTCCGGGAGCGCCTGGTAGCCCCGGCGCACCTGGTAGTCCGGGGGCGCCCGGTAGTCCGGGGGCGCCCGGTAGTCCGGGAGCGCCCGGTAGCCCCGGAGCACCCGGAGCACCCGGTAGTCCGGGCGCACCGGGCAGCCCCGGCGCACCTGGTCCGTCCGGACCTCCCGGAGCACCCGGCAGCCCTGGTGCGCCTGGCAGCCCCGGCGCACCCGGCAAACCTGG
Organism: Micromonospora sp. NPDC005197; assembly: GCF_040608295.1. NCBI lineage: Bacteria > Bacillati > Actinomycetota > Actinomycetes > Micromonosporales > Micromonosporaceae > Micromonospora > Micromonospora sp. NPDC005197. The sequence goes on from NZ_JBEXHY010000179.1 coordinate 8,211, forward strand.
GGGTGGCGGCAAGCAACCCATCCTGCCGGTCACCGGCGGCGGTGTGGTCCCGGCCATGACCGGCGTCGGAGGTGTGATGGTCGTCCTGGGCGCGGTCGCGTTCTTCCTCGCCCGGCGTCGACGCCTGGAGTCCTGATCGGTGGCCCGGCCGGTGTGATCCCGGCCCGGGCCCCGCCACGGGTGGGGGGGCGCCCGCCCCGCGGGGGGGGGGCGGGGCGGCTGTCGGA
>NZ_JBEXHY010000180.1:0-8277 GCF_040608295.1 Micromonospora sp. NPDC005197
TGGATGAGCCGGAGGTGTATGGGTTGCCGCCGGATCCGGTGGTGACGACGCGGGATCTGCCGGCGATGTGGAAACGCGCCGGCCTCGCCGCGCTGGCCATGACGGCGGCGACCGTCGCCGCGTTCGTCGTCGGAGGATCCTCGTGAGCACAGAGCGCCCCCGGGTGGGCGATCGGTTCCGCCGGTTCACCAACGCCCGCGACGAGATGGCCGCACGGCAGCCCGGTGGTGACTCGGTCGCACGGCAGCCCGGCGGCGACCCTGCCCGGCGGGCGGGCCGGCGGCGCGGCCGGGGCGGCGGCGAGGAGCTGCGGGTTCCGGAGGCCGAGTTCACGTCGTACTACGGGCGGCCCATCCTGAAGGCGCCGGTCTGGAAGTGGGACATCGCCGCGTACCTGTTCACCGGCGGGCTGGCCGCCGGCTCGTCGCTGCTCGCCGCGGGAGGGCAGCTCACCGGCCGGCCGGTGCTGCGCCGCGCCGGTCGGGTCACCGCGTTGGGCGCCGTCAGCGCCAGCGCCGTCTTCCTGATCCGGGACCTGGGCCGGCCGGAGCGGTTCCACCACATGCTGCGGGTGGCCAAACCGACCTCGCCGATGTCGGTGGGCACCTGGATCCTCACCGCGTTCGGGCCGGCCGCCGGGGTCGCCGCGATCGCCGAGGGCGCCGGCCTGCTGCCCCGCCGCGGGCTGCTCGGGTTGGCCGGCCGGGCACTGCCGCCGGTCGGGCACGCCGCCGGGCTCGTCGCCGCCGCCACCGCGCCGGCGCTGGCCACGTACACCGGGGTGCTGCTCGCCGACACGGCGGTGCCGTCGTGGCATGAGGCGTACCCCGAGTTGCCGGTCATCTTCGCGGGCAGCGCGCTGGCCAGCGGGGCCGGCGTGGGTCTGCTCGCCGCGTCACCGGCGCAGGCGGGGCCGGCCCGCCGGATGGCGGTGGCCGGCGCGGCCCTGGAGCTGTACGGCGCGCACCGGGTGGAGACCCGCCTGGGGTTGCTCAGCGAGCCCTACCGGTCGGGGCGGCCCGGTCGGCTGCTGCGCGCCGGTCGGCTGCTGACCGTCGCCGGGGTGGCCGGGGCGCTGCTCGGCCGGCGCAGCCGCGCGGCGGGCGCGTTGTCCGGGGTCGCGTTGCTGGGCGCGTCGGTGGCCACCCGGTTCGGCATCTTCTACGGTGGCGTCGCGTCGGCGCGCGACCCGCGCTACACGGTGGTGCCGCAACGCGAGCGGGTGAATGCTCGACGGACCGGGGTGGATCCGGCGGCTGACTGAGCGGCCGCTTGGGCGTTGTGATCGAATGTCCGACGGAGGCGTTCAGGCGGCTGGTGCCCCTCCCGGTCTTCAAAACCGGTGTGGTCCGGGACCCGGGCCAGGCGGGTTCGATTCCCGTCCGTCTCCGCCAACGGCGGCAGGAGTGACGTGATGCGCGACGGCAGCGTGGACCCGCGACGCCGGGTGCCCCGCACCGATACGCTGCTCGCCGATTCGCGGCTGGCCGAGGCCGTCGCGACCCTCGGCCGGGACCGGGTCAAGGCCGCCGTCGTCCAGGCGCAGGAGCGGGCCCGCCGCGGTGAGATCGAGCCCGACGAGGTCCCCGACGCCGTGGTCGCCGGGCTGCCCGCCCCGGGTCCGCGGACGGTGCTCAACGCCACCGGCGTCGTGCTGCACACCAATCTGGGTCGGGCGCCGCTGTCACCCGCCGCCGTCGCCGCGGTCGTGGCGGCCGCCGGCCACACCGACGTCGAGCTGGACCTGCGCACGGGGCGACGCGCGCGTCGTGGCCGGGACGCGATGGACGCGCTGGCCGCCGCCGTGCCGGACGCTGCCGCCGTACACGTGGTCAACAACGGCGCCGCCGCGCTGGTGCTGGCCGCCACCGCGCTGGCCGCCGGCCGGGAGATCGTCGTCAGCCGAGGCGAACTGGTCGAGATCGGCGACGGTTTCCGCCTGCCGGACCTGCTGGAGAGCACCGGCGCCCGCCTGCGCGAGGTGGGCACCACCAACCGCACCACGCTCGACGACTACGCCGCGGCCGTCGGACCGCAGACCGGCTTCGTGCTCAAGGTGCACCCGTCGAACTTCCAGATCACCGGCTTCACCTCGGCCACACCGGTACGCCAACTGGCCACGCTCGACGTGCCGGTGGTCGCCGACATCGGCTCCGGGCTGCTCGCGCCGGATCCACTGCTGCCCGACGAGCCGGACGCGGCCGGCACCCTGCGTGCCGGCGCGGCCCTGGTCACCGCGAGCGGCGACAAGCTGCTCGGCGGCCCCCAGGCCGGACTGCTGCTCGGCGACGCCGCGCTTGTCGAACGGCTACGCCGCCACCCGCTGGGCCGGGCGCTGCGCGTGGACAAGCTGACCCTGGCCGCGCTGGCCGCCACCCTGCACCGCCCGGACACGCCGACGCGGACCGCGCTGCACGCCGACCCGGCCGCTCTGCGCAGCCGGGTGGAGCTGCTGCGTGACCGGCTCGGCGCGGAGGGACGCAAGGCGGAGGTCGTCCCGGCGGTCGCCGTGGTCGGCGGCGGCGGCGCCCCCGGCGTCGAGCTGGACTCGTGGGCGCTGAGCCTGCCCGAGCGGTACGCCGTGCCGCTGCGCGCCGGTGACCAGCCGGTGCTCGGCCGGGTGGTGCGGGGCCGGCTCCTGCTCGACCTGCGCTGTGTTCCCGTCGACGCCGACGAGGCGGTCCTGGCGGCCGTGCTGCGCGTCGGAGGGGACGACTGATCATGTTCGTCGTCGCCACCGCCGGGCACGTCGACCACGGCAAGTCGACCCTGGTCCGGGCGTTGACCGGGATGGAACCCGACCGATGGGCCGAGGAACGCCGCCGGGGCATGACCATCGACCTGGGTTTCGCCTGGACGACGCTGCCGTCCGGCGCCACCATCGCCTTCGTCGACGTGCCCGGGCACGAGCGGTTCGTGCCGAACATGCTCGCGGGGGTCGGGCCGGTGCCGGCCGCGTTGCTCGTGGTCGCCGCCGACGAGGGGTGGATGCCGCAGTCCGCCGAGCACCTGGCCGCGCTCGACGCGCTCGGCGTCGGGTACGGCCTGCTGGTGGTGACCCGCGCGGACCTGGCCGACCCCGCGCCGGCGGCGGAGCGAGCCCGCGCCGAGATCGCGGCGAGCAGCCTCGGCGCGGTGGAGACGGTGGCGGTCAGCGGGCTGACCGGCGCCGGCCTGCCGGAGCTGCGGGCCGCGCTGGACCGGCTCACCGCCCGGCTGCCCGCCCCCACAGTGGACGCCCCGGTGCGCCTCTGGGTGGACCGCAGCTTCACCGTGCGGGGCAGTGGCACCGTCGTCACCGGCACGCTGGGCGCCGGCCGGTTGCGCGTCGGCGACGAGTTGGAGCTGGCCGGCGCCGACGAACTGGTTCGGGTTCGGGGCCTGCACTCCCTCGGCGAGGCCCGTCCGGAGGCGGCGGCCGTGGCCCGGGTGGCGGTCAACCTGCGCGGTACGCCCCGTGACCGGCTCGGCCGCGGCGACGCGCTGCTCACCCCGGGCCGGTTCCACCACACCGACGTCATCGACGTACGGCTCACCGGCGACCCGGCCGCCGACCTGCCCGCCACCCTCACCCTGCACGTGGGGTCGGCGGCGGTGCCGGTGCGGGTCCGGCCGCTCGGCGCGGACACCGTCCGGCTGCGGCTGGCCCGCCCGTTGCCGCTGCTGGTCGGCGACCGGGCGCTGCTGCGTGATCCCGGCCGACACCACGTGGCCGGCGGCGTACGGGTCCTCGACGTGGCGCCGCCACCGTTGTCGCGGCGAGGCGCGGCCGCCGCCCGCGCGACGGTCCTCGCCGACCTCGACGGTCGACCCGACCTGGCCGGTGAGCTGCGCCGCCGTCGGCTGGTGCGGGTCGGCGCGCTGCGCCGGATGGGTGTGCCGGTGCAGGCCACGCCGGTGGCCGGTGACTGGCTGGCCGACCCCGCGCACTGGCAGCGGCTCGGCGAGCAGCTCACCGAGGAGGTCGGCCGGTACGCCCGGGAGCACCCGTTGGAGCCGGGCATGCCGGTGGACGCGCTGCGTCAACGCCTCGCTCTGCCCGACCGGGCGCTGGTCGAGGCGCTGATCCGCCCGCCGCTGCGGGTCCACGGTGGGCGGATCGGCACGGCCGCCGTCGACACCCTGCCGGAGCCGGTGGCCCGAGCCGTGCAGCGGGTCCGCGCCGAGTACGCCGACCGGCCGTTTCGCGCCCCCGAGGCGGACCGCCTCGTCGGCCTGGGCCTGGGCCCCCGGGAGATCGGTGCGGCGGTACGCGCGGGCGCGCTGCTGCGGCTGGCCGACACGGTGGTGCTGCTGCCCGACGCCCTCGACGCGGCGGTCACCGTGCTGGCAGGGCTGCCGCAGCCGTTCACCCTGTCGGCGGCCCGGCAGGCGTTGGACACCACCCGCCGGGTGGCGGTGCCGCTGCTGGAGCTGCTGGACCGCCGCGGCGTCACCCGCCGCCTGCCCGACGACGCCCGGGTCGTCGTCACCTGAGCGCGCCACCGCGATGATCCGGGGCGGACAGGATTGCGGCGGGCTGCCAGGGTGAACAGATGGCCGAGCTGTCCCCGTCCCTGTCCCCGTCGCGGCCGTTCGCTGACCGGTGGCGTGGTGTCGTCTCGGTCGCGCTGCGCTGGGGGTTGCCGCTGCTGTGGGTGCTGTGGGCTTCGCTGGCATGGTGGGTGGCGCCGCGCGAGGCGACGGCGGGCCAGCTCGACCGGGATCTGGCGGCGGGCCGGGTGGTGAGCTTCCAACGGGCGTCGGGCTGGGCCGACGACGACGCGTACTGGGGCAGCCGGCCGCAGCCGCGGTACGACCCGCAGGGCGCGATGATCGCCTGGAGCGTGCCGAGTGGCCGGGTCCGGTACGCCTTCGTCGAGCCGCCCGACGCGCAGGCGGAGCCCGCCGGGCCGCAGTCGACGGAGCGGCCCGCCGGGTTGGACGCGAGACTGGCCGCGTCGGCGGACCTGTGGCAGAGCGCCGGCGCTGCCGCGCACCGGATCGCCGACGCCGCCGGGCTGCTCGCCGGCGCGGTGACCCTGCTGTGGCTGGTCCGGCTGGTCGGCGGCGCCCCGCCGCTGGTCGGCACCCGGTGGTTCTGGTACTGGATCGGGCTTCTGCCGTTCGGGGTGGGCGTGCTGGCCTGGTCGTACCGGGAGATGTGGCGGCCGCCGCCGGTGCCGCCGCCCGTTCGCGCCTCGGGGTGGCGCGGCGTCGGTTGGCTGCTGCTCGCCGGGATCGGCATCGTCCTGCTGGTGTCCGCCGCGCGTGCCGTGCTCGGCGTCGCGGTGGTGCCGGGCTAACCGGCCCCTCGACCGTCGGCGGTCACCTACGGTGACGCCATGGACCCTTCGGCGGTCTGGCGGGACCGGCAGCACCAATGGCGGATCGAGGCGTACCGCGCGCCGGATCTGCGGTTCGCCATCTACGCGACCAACGGCCCCACCGAGTCGGTGCCGCTCTGGCTGTTCGGCATGTCGGCGCTGGCCCGGTGGCTGATGACCCACTCCATCTCGCTGGACGACCTGGAGGTCGACTGAGCGCCCCGCCGGCCGGAAACGGGGCCCGGAGCCGGGCGCGCTGCGGTTAGGTGACCTCAGGCGGTCAACGGGGGTGGGCGGTGGGCGGTCAGCTGGGGCAGTTGGCGCTGGTGGCCGTGCTGGTGCTGGTCAACGCCGCGCTCTCCGGCAGCGAGATGGCGCTGGTGACGCTGCGGGAGGGGCAGCTGCGCCGGTTGGGTCGGCGGACCCGCGCCGGTGACCGGCTGGTCCGGCTCTCGCGGGACCCGAACCGCTATCTGGCCACCATTCAGCTCGGCATCACCCTGGCCGGGTTCCTCGCCTCGGCTGCCGCGGCGGTGTCGCTCGCCCAGCCGCTGGTCGGCCCGTTGGGCTTCCTCGGCGCGGCGGCCCGCCCGGCCTCGGTGCTGCTGGTGACCGTGGCGCTGACCTTCGTCACGTTGGTGCTGGGCGAGTTGGCGCCCAAGCGGCTGGCCATGCAGCGGGCCGAGCGGTGGGCGTTGCTCAGCGCCGGGCCGCTGGACCTGCTCGCCCGGGTGTCCCGCCCGGCGGTGTGGCTGCTCAGTCGGGCCACCGACATGGTGGTCCGGCTGGCCGGCGGGGACCCCCGGGCCAGTCGGGAGGAGATGACCGAGGAGGAGTTGCGGGAGATGCTGGTCAGTCAGCGTGGCCTGTCGGCGCAGCAGCGGGAGATCCTGACCGGCGCGTTCGACATCGCCGGTCGGACGCTGCGGGAGATCCTGGTGGCCCGCCGGGAGGTGACCACGCTGCCGACCGACGTGGCCGCCGACGAGGGGGTACGCCTGCTGGCCGCCGCAGGCCGGTCCCGCGCCCCGGTGACCGGCCCCGGCGGTCTGGACGAGGTGGTCGGCGTGGTGCACATCCGCGATCTGGTGCGGGCCGGCACCGGGGTGGTGGGGGAGCGGGTCCGGTCACCGTTGCTGCTCCCGGTGACCCTGCCGGTGGCCGACGCGTTGCGCCGGTTGCGCCAGGAACACCAGCAACTGGCCCTCGTCGTCGACGAGCACGGCGGCATCGACGGCATCGTCACGCTGGAGGACCTGCTGGCCGAGGTCGTCGGCGAGTTGTACGACGAGACCGACCGCGACGTGCGCGGCGTGGCCCGGGAGCCGGACGGGGCGCTGCTGGTGCCCGGTGACTTCCCCCTGCACGACCTGCCCGATCTGGGGGTGCGACTGAGCTTCCCGCTGTCGCGGGAGTACACGACGGTGGCCGGGCTGGTGCTGGCCCGGTTGGGTCACCTGCCGAGTGAGCCGGGCGAGACGATGCGGTTGCCCGGGTTGACCATCGAGGTGGTGGAGGTCGCCGACCGGGCGGTGCGGCGGGTGCGGCTGCGCGGGTTCGTCGCCGAGCGCTGAGCGCGTCGCCCAGAAGAGGGACAACACGCGCGAAACACCCCCTAGCGGATGCTCCTCGCCTACCGTGCGGTACGTGAAGGACCGAGGGTTGCGTACGTTCGTCACCGTGCTCGCCGGTCTCGCGGTGATCTACTTCGGCAGCGCGGGCCGCAGCCCCGAGGAGGGCCGTGGCATCTCCGGCGGGGTCATCGTCCTGGCGCTGCTCGCCGCGCTCGGCGTGTGGCACCTGACCCGACCGCAGGGAGACAAGCCGGTCAAGTGAGCGCCTCACCCGGCGGCGACACGGGTGACCTCGCCCGCGGACTCCTCGCCGAGCGCCACCCGGACCAGCGCCGAGGCGAGCCGGCCGAAATCCGGTTCGGCGACCAGCCCGGCCAGCCGGTCCGGTGAGCCCGGCAGGCCCAGCCGCTTCGCGCCAGCGAGGGCCCGACGGTCGGCGTACGGGCGCAGGTCGGACCAGACCGTCTGGGCCTCGCGCAGGTAGATGTCCGCGCCGGTGGGCCCGATGCCGGGGAACTCGGTGAGCCGTCGGCGCAGCCCGGCCGGGTCGCCCTGGGCGTCCCGGTGCAGGCGCCGCAGGTCGCCGTGCCAGCGGTCCAGACACAGCCGGGCGCCAGTGCCGAGCATGGTGGCGGTGCGCTCGTCGTAGCGGCGGTAGTGACCGCGGCCCAGCGCGTCGACCCGCTGCTGCCAGCTCGCCGCCTCCATCGCCTGCGGCGTGCGGTAGCCGGCCGCGAACAGCTCCCGCGCGGCGTCGACCGCCACGCACGCCCGGATCCGGGTGCTCAGCAGGGTGGCCAGCACCAGCAGCTGGTAGAGCGGACCGGGGCGGTCGGCGAGCCGGATACCGGCCTCCTCGGCGTACGTGTGGCTGCGCCGGTCCAATAGGACCCGCACCACCGCTCGATCGTCACCCACACCGGGTGGGTACCCACCCTGGGCGCGGCTAGCCCTGCGGGCGCGGGGCGGGACCGGAATGCCGCCCGGCCGGACGGGTATGCCGCCGGTGGAGGCGGTCGATGCCGCCTGCCGTACCCGGAGGGAGACACTCGTGGTCAACCCGCAGCAGGAGGAGTTCCGGCGCAACGCCAAGGGAGCGACGAGTCAGGACAGCAAGGGGCCCCAGCCGACCGGGCATCCGCTCAACCGCGGCACGTCGCGCGGAGACGCCGGTCGGCCGGTGCCCAAGGGCCAGGTGTCGCCGTACGGCCCGGCGGGTGAGCCGGTCGCCGAGGACGACAGCGACGCCCGGGCCTAACGACCGTGACCGGACGGCCGCCGCAACCTGTTCCAGGTGGCGGGGGGGCGGCCTGCGGGTTGCCGGGGGGGGGTGTTGTGGGGGATAAAATTTCGTGGGCGGCCGGGCACCGGTTGTCTTATAGCCCCCCCGGGGATTG
>NZ_JBEXHY010000181.1:0-8263 GCF_040608295.1 Micromonospora sp. NPDC005197
GGCGCCGGTGCGGCGGATCACGTCGACGAGGTGCTGTCGGCCGCCCAGCACCGGGACACCGGCGATGCGGAGGTCGTGTTCGCCCGGCCCGCCGTCCCCGACCGGCACTCCGACCGTCGGTTCGGCGCCGAACGGTCAGCTGCACGGGCTGTGCCGGGCCTGGCGCGCAGGGAAGCCCGAGAAGCGGGAGAAGAAGTTGCGGACGCCGGCCTTCCAGCGGCTGGTGGAGGCCGCCGGTGGCGTCGCCGCGGTCGAGGAGTACTGCCAGCGACTGGTGCCCGAGGCGAAGCCGTCGGCTCCGGCGCGGTCGTCTGCCCCCGCCGAACCGTCCTCGGCGGGGACGCCGCCCGGATCGGCGAAGACCAAGCCCTCCCACCCGGCCGGGTCGGCCGCGAACTGAGCGTCCGGCCGGCGCGTTCGTTCTGCCGTGCACCGGGAAATTCGTCTGTTAGACAGGGGTTGGTGGCACCGTCGACGCCGCCGACAGTGTCGGTGGCCTGGTTTACGGTGGCACAGTGTTCCGGAGTTGGCGCACGACGAAGGAGGCTGCACCAATGGTGACGTCGCCCGAGCTGGATCGCAGCGCGATCCTGCGTGAGTCCGCGGCCGCAGGCCGACATCTCGCGCGCATCTGCTTCAAGACCGGCCCCCCGACATACACCGGCGTCGAACTGGAATGGACCGTGCACGACGCCGCCGACCCTGCCCGACCGGTCGACCCGGTGCGGCTGCGGGCGGCGCTGGGGCGCCACAGCCCCGTCACGCTGGACCCCACGAGCCCCGCCGAGCCGCTGCGACACGGCGGCACGGTGACCCTCGAACCGGGCGGCCAGTTGGAGATCTCCACCCCGCCGCGCTCTTCGACCGGCGCGCTGATCCAGGCCACCGAGGCCGACATCGCCCAGGTCACCGGCCTGCTGGCCGCCGCCGGGCTGACCCTCGGCCGCAGCGGAATCGACCCGCACCGTCGGCCCCGCCCAGTGGTGGACACTCCCCGCTACCGCGCCATGCGTCGCGCCTTCGACCGGCGGGGTCCGGCCGGCCGGACGATGATGTACAGCACCGCCGGTCTGCAGGTCTGCCTCGACATCGGCGAGCCGGACCAGGTCGCGGCGCGCTGGGCGACGGCCCACGCGGTCGGGCCACCGTTGCTCGCGGCGTTCGCCTCGGCCAGCCGGCACGCCGGGCGGCGCACCGGTTGGGCGTCCGCGCGTATGGCCGCCTGGCTGGCCATCGACCCGGCCCGCACCCGCCCGGTGTGGGTGCCCGGCAACGCCGACGAGGATCCGACGACCACCTGGATCCGGTACGTGCTTGCCGCGCCGCTGCTCTGCCTGCGCCGACGCGGCCCGGACTGGGCCCCGCCGCCGGGTGTCACCTTCGCCGACTGGCTCGACGGCGCGCTGCCCCGTCCGCCCACCACCGACGATCTTGACTACCACGTCAGCACCCTTTTTCCACCCGTGCGCCCGCGCGGCTACCTGGAACTGCGCTATCTCGACGCCCAGCCCGACCGGGACTGGCGTCTCCCGCTGGCGGTGCTGAGCGCGCTGTTCACCGACGCGGGCACCGTGCGCGCGGCGTACACGATCGGCGCGCCGGTGGCGCACCGCTGGTCGGCGGCCGCGCGGCACGGCCTGTCCGACCCGACGCTGGCCGCCGCCGCGGCCGCGCTGCTCGACCTGGCCCTGGCCACACTGCCCCAGCTGGAGCTGCCGGCCGGCACCCACGACGAGGTCCAACGAGGCGTACGACGGCGGCTGGCCGCCGCACAGAGGGGAGACCGGTGAGCGCGAGGAGTGAGCCGGGGTGGCGAGCCCCGCAGTCGCGAACGTTGGCGGACCGGTGAGCGCGAGGAGTGAGCCGGGGTGGCGAGCCCCGCAGTCGCGAACGGGGGGGAGACCGGTGAACGGCGAGACGGTGAGTGTGGGCACGACGGACCATCCCGAGGGGGAGCGGTTGCGGGGGCGGATCGCGGCGGAGTTGGCGCGCGCCCGGTCCCGTACCGCCCTGCTGACCGAGGCGGTCGACGACGCCGACCTGATGCGCCAGCACTCTCCGTTGATGTCGCCGTTGGTCTGGGATCTGGCGCACGTCGGCAACCAGGAGGAACTCTGGCTGGTCCGTGATGTGGGTGGCCGCGAGCCGGTCCGCTGCGACATCGACGAGCTGTACGACGCGTTCAAGCAGCCCCGCCGCGACCGGCCCGCGCTGCCGCTGCTGCCACCGGCGGAGGCGCGTGCCTACCTGGGCACGGTCCGGGACAAGGTGCACGACCTGCTCGACGCCGTGAGCTTCACCGATCGGCCGCTGGTCGCCGCCGGGTTCGCCTTCGGCATGATCGTCCAGCACGAGCAGCAGCACGACGAGACGATGCTCGCGACCCACCAGCTGCGCGCGGGCGCGGCGGTCCTGCACGCCCCGCCACCACCCGAGCCGACCGCCCGCGTCGGCGGTGAGGTGCTGGTGCCGGCCGGGGAGTTCACGATGGGCACCGACACCGACCCCTGGGCCCTGGACAACGAACGTCCCGCGCACCGCGTCGACCTGCCCGCGTACGTCATCGACGCCGCGCCGGTCACCAACGGCGAGTACGAGGCGTTCATCGCCGACGGCGGCTACGACGACCCGCGCTGGTGGAGCGCGGCGGGTTGGGAGCATCGGGTTCGGGAGCAGCTCGTCGCGCCGATGCACTGGCGTCGCGACGGCGACGGCTGGGCGTACCGGCGTTTCGGCCGGTGGGATCCGGTGCGCGCCGACGAGCCGGTGGTGCACGTGTGCTTCCACGAGGCGCAGGCGTACGCCGCGTGGGCCGGTAAGCGTCTGCCGACCGAGGCGGAGTGGGAGAAGGCCGCCCGGTGGGACCCGGCGACCGGGCGGTCGCGCCGCTACCCGTGGGGCGACGGGGACCCGACCGAGGCGCACGCGAACCTCGACCAACGTCACCTGCGGCCGGCGCCGGTGGGAGCGTACCCGGCCGGCGCGTCGCCGCTGGGCGTGCACCAGCTCATCGGGGACGTCTGGGAGTGGACGTCGACCACCTTCCGCGGGCATCCCGGCTTCACCGCGTTCCCCTACCGCGAATACTCGGAGGTCTTCTTCGGCGACGACTACCGGGTGCTGCGCGGCGGCTCGTTCGGCACGGACCGGTCGGCCTGCCGGGGGACGTTCCGCAACTGGGACTATCCGATCCGGCGGCAGATCTTCAGCGGCTTCCGCTGCGCCCGGGACGCCGCACCGGACGAGTCGCGCCGGTGATGCCGCACCGGGCCGGCGCGGCGGCGGCCGGATTGCGCTGATGTGCCGTCACCTGGCCTATCTGGGGCCGCCGGTCACGCTGGCCGAGTTGCTCTTCGCGCCGGCGCACGCACTCGTACGCCAGTCCTGGGCGCCTCGCGACATGCGCGGCGGCGGCACGATCAACGCCGACGGGTTCGGCGTCGGCTGGTATCCGAGCGACGGCGAGCCGGTGCGTTACCGGCGTGCCCAGCCGATCTGGAGCGATCCGACGATCGCCGAGCTGGCTGCGGTGACCCGCGCCGGCGCTGTGCTGGCCGCGGTCCGCTCGGCCACCGTCGGGATGGCGGTGCTCGACGGCGCCGCCGCGCCGTTCGCCGAGGGTCGGTGGCTGTTCAGCCACAACGGTGTGGTCCGGGGCTGGCCGGACGCGATGGTGTCGCTCGCCGCCGGCCTGCCGGTGCGTGACCTGCTGACCCTGGACGCGGTCACCGACTCGGCCCTGCTGTGGGCGCTGGTGCGGCACCGGCTGCGCGCCGGTGACGACCCGGCGGAGGCGGTGGCCCGGACGGTGGCCGAGGTCGCCGTGGCCGCTCCGGGGTCGCGGCTGAACGTGCTGCTCACCGACGGGCGGCGGGTGGTGGGCACCACGTCCGGCCACGCGCTGTCGGTGCGTGCGGCGGCGGGCTCGGTGCTGCTGGCCTCCGAGCCACACGATGACGACCCCGGATGGCGGCCGGTGCCGGAGGGGCACCTGGTCACGGCCACCGTGGACGAGGTGCGGATGTGCCCACTGCCGACCCGGTGAGCCGCACCGGTCGGGCACGCGAGGTGTGTGACTGAGCAGAGAGGCAGGACCGATGACCGCGGAACCGTTGGAGATCTACCTTGAGCCGCAGGACCTGGAGCGTGGTCTGCGTCAGGACGTCCGGGCCGGGTTAACCGCCGAGCCGAAGTGGCTGCCGCCGAAGTGGTTCTACGACTCGCGGGGCAGCGAGCTGTTCGAGGAAATCACCCGGCTGCCCGAGTACTACCCGACGCGGGCGGAGCGGGCGGTGCTGGCCGAGCACGCACCGGACGTGGCGGCGCTGACCGGTGCCAAGACCCTGATCGAGCTGGGCTCCGGCTCGTCGGAGAAGACCCTGCTGCTGCTGGACGCGTTCACCCGTCGGGGCGGCCTGGGCACGTTCGTCCCGTTGGACGTGTCGGTCAGTGCCCTGCTGGGGTCGACCGCGCAGATCGCCGCCGACTATCCGGGGCTGCGGGTCCGGGGCATCGTGGGGGACTTCACCCGCCAACTCGACCGGCTGCCCACCGGCGGTCGGCGGTTGGTGGTGTTCCTGGGCGGCACGATCGGCAACCTGCTGCCGGCCGAGCGGGCCGACTTCCTGGCCGCGATGCGCGCCGCGCTGGAGGTCGGCGACTGGCTGCTGCTCGGCACCGACCTCGTGAAGGACCCGTCGGTCATCGTGCCCGCGTACGACGACGCGGCCGGGGTCACGGCCGAGTTCAACCGCAACGTGCTGTACGTGATCAACCGGGAGTTGGGCGCCGACTTCGACCCGGAGGCGTTCGCGCACGTCGCCCGCTGGGATGCCGACCACGAGTGGATCGAGATGCGGCTGCGGGCGACGCGCCCGATGCGGGTCCGGGTGCTGGACCTGACGGTCCAGTTCGCCGCGGGGGAGGAGCTGCGGACGGAGGTGTCGGCGAAGTTCCGCCCGGAGCGGGTGGCCGCCGAGCTGCGCGAGGCGGGCTTCGCGGCGACGAACTTCTGGACCGACCCGGACGGGCTCTTCGGGGTGACGTTGGCCCAGGCGCGGTGAGGCTGTTCACCACGACTTCCGGCCCGGGCACGGTGAGGCTGTTCACCCACGGCGTCCGAGCCGCTCGGTGATCGGTTAAGCTGGTCGCGCGAAGGGGAGTAGCCCTCAATGTCGTGGTCGACATACTGGTGCGTTCCGCACCCGGCCACGCGGCCCCGGTCTCCGGGGCGGGCGAGACCTTCGACTCAGGCTGTTGCAGCCGGGTCGAGGGCGCCCCCGTACCTCCTCCCGGCGTGAACGGGAAGGATGTCATGGAGGGATTCCTCGCCGCGCTGGTCGTCAGCTTCGGTGTCATTTTCGTGGCCGAGCTGGGAGACAAGTCCCAGCTGATGGCGCTGACGTTCGCTACGCGGTTCAAACCGATTCCGGTGCTGATCGGCATCACCGTCGCCACGGCGGTGGTGCACCTGGCGTCGGTCGCCATCGGTTCGGGCCTCGGCGCCGTGCTGCCCACCGAGTGGATCTCCCTGGTGGCCGGTGTGGCGTTCCTCGGCTTCGGCGCGTGGACCCTGCGCGGTGACACGCTCACCGAGGAGGAGAAGCGCAAGGCCGAGAAGACCAGCAAGACCGCGATCGTGGCGGTGTCGGTGGCGTTCTTCCTGGCTGAGCTGGGCGACAAGACGATGCTCGCGACGATCACCCTGGCCACCAAGTACGGCTGGTTCGGCACCTGGCTCGGCTCCACGATCGGCATGGTCGCCGCGGACGCGCTGGCCATCCTGGTCGGTCGGATGCTCGGTCGCCGCCTGCCGGAGAAGACCATCAGGTACGGTGCCGCGGTGCTCTTCGCCATCAGTGGCCTCTGGCTGATCCTGGAGGCCGTCAACGAGCTGACCTGAGCACCGACTAGCCGCCCCGCTGGCGGGTAACGGCTCCGGGTGGAGCCGGCGGAGCTGCTGCGCCACGGCGACGAGGTGCTGGTCGCCGTGGTGGAGGTGGCCGGGGCCCTGGTGATCTTCGTGGGTGCCGTCTGGGCGGCGGTGCGGTTCGCGGTCGAAGGGCTGCGACACCGCACCGCCGCCGTCTTCACTCCGATCCGACTGTCCCTGGGCCGGTTTCTGACCCTCGGTCTGGAGTTCCAGCTGGCCGCCGACGTCTTGCGCACCGCGGTGTCACCGTCGTTCACCCAGATCGGCCAGCTGGCGGCGATCGCCACGATCCGGACGGCGCTGAACTACTTCCTGGGCCGGGAGATCCGGCAGGAGCAGCGGCAGGTCACCGACGGGCAGCGGCGGCCGTGAGCGGTGCGCTGGTCGAGGTGGTGACCGCGCTGGCCCTGGTCGCCGGTGTGGTCACGGCCCTGTGCACCGGTGCCGTCCGGGTCGCGGTCCGGGTGCTGTTGGACCTGCTCACGGCGGCCGGCCTGCTCCGCCTGGCCGGTGATCCGCAGTGGGGTGGCCTGGCCGCCGCGGCGGCGATCGTCGCGCTGCGCCAACTGCTCGCGGCGGCGTTGAGTCTCGCGCCGCCGTGGTCGCGCCGACAATCCCCGCCGCGCTGCGCCGAGGACGATCACCACTTACCGTGGGCAGTAGCAGCGAAACAGGGAAAAGCGGGAGGATAACCACATGAGCCGGCACGACGAACCGAACGAGTACGGCTACGCCGGTGGCGCCACCGCTCCCGAGCCCCAGCCCGGCGGCAAGCCCGACGAGCAGGACCTCGCGGAGGAGGTGGCGGTGCCCGGCGACGATCTCACCGCGCCGGAGACCGACGCGCTGGCCGACGAGACCGAGAAGCGTCGCCCCAGCGAGCGCCGCCGCTGAGGCGTCACGCATAACGGCGGTCGCCCGCACGGGCGACCGCCGACGCCGTTCGGGTCATGATTGACCGCCGGCGCCGTTCGGGCAGCTCGTCCGTGACCCCCCTGCCGGCCGGTGCCAGGTGTGAGCTGACCACCGTGAGCGCGGCCAGCGTGCGGGCGATGTCGGTGGCAATCGGGATGGCCCGACCGCGCAACCCCTCCCCGCCCGCTGTCTGGACCACCGCCGCGGAGATCGGCGCGGGCAGCGCCATCCCGCCGAGGGTGGCCACCACCGCAAGCGCCGCGCCGCGCGGCTCCCGCAGGTCGCGCCGACGACGAACTCGCGCTTGAGGTCCAGGCCCGCCACGAGAACGAAGACTGCCAGCAGCCCCGATTGGCGCGGCCCAGGTCGAGGCACCAGCGCTCGCCGTCGGGCCAGGGCGCCGCGGGTGTACGACTCGCCCCCCATGGCGTCCTCGCCCCGATCAGCGCGAGGGGCAGCAGTACGCCTCCGATGGTGGGGTGCGGGCGATCACTCGGCGTCCGGGAGGGGGGCGGCCAGAGATCGGCCGTGGACTTTTCCCGGATGTCGCCGCTGCCGAATGACCCTTTGTCGGGTTGGTCATGTGGGCGCACTTGTTCGCCTCGAAAATGCATAACTCCGGACATAAGCCCTATGAGGGGCTTTAATGGTTTCACGAGTTGGCAGACGACCTTGGGGGTTTTCGTGAAGTTCTTTGGCGTAACCGGACCCGCACGGAGGCACTCCTGATGGACCTGCTCCGCCAATTGCGCCACGTGCGTCGGCACTGGTGGGTCGTGCTGGTCACCGTCATGGTGGCCCTGGGCGTCTCGGCGTTTCTGACCGTACGGGCCCAGCCCCGGTACGTCGCTTCGGTGACCTTCTTCGTCACCACCCCCAACCAGGGCGTCAGCGACGCCTACCAGGGTGGTCTGTTCCTTCAGCAGCGGGTCAAGTCGTACGCCGACCTGCTCAGCAGCGATCGCCTGGCGCAGAGCGTGGTGGCCGAGACCCCGGTCGGGCTCACCGCGGACGAGGTGCAGCGCCGGGTGACCACCTCCACGGAGACGGGCACCGTGCTGCTGCGCGCCTCCGTCACCGACACCGACCAGGCGCGGGCGATGCGGGTGACCGAAACCCTCGCGGCAAAGTTCGTCGAGCTCGTGCAGAAGGTCGAGACGCCGCCCGAGGGCAAGGCGCCGATCAAGATCGAGGTGGTCAGCGGCCCACGGGTCAGCGCCAGCCCCGTCTCGCCGCAGCCGGTCCGCAACCTCACGCTCGGCGGTCTGGTCGGTCTGGCGCTCGGTGTCGGCCTGGCGATCCTGCGCGGCGTCGCCGACGTCCGCCTGCGCGACGCCGCGGGCCTGCAACGCGCCACCGGAAGCCCACTGCTCGGTGAGATTCCGTTCGAGAGCGCCGCCCGCACCGCTCCGCTGA
>NZ_JBEXHY010000182.1:0-8083 GCF_040608295.1 Micromonospora sp. NPDC005197
CGGGCGTCGGGCAGCCGCCCGTCGGCGACGACCGGGCGGGCGCCGAGCACGCCGGCCCCGGGTCACCCGTGGCCGCGCGTGCCGCCGCCCCGCGACCGGCGGACCGCGCCGCGGGCCGTGCCCTGCCGCCGCCGCGCGAGGCCGGCCGGCCCGAGCCCAGCGGTGTCGCTCCCGTGCCACCGTCCGGCCGGCCCGGCGAGCCGGTCGGTGTGGCCCGCGCCGCCGTCGTGGTGCCCACCGCGACCGCGCCGGTCGCCGAACCGGCCGACGGGCCCGCACTGCGCGCGGCCGGCCAGGACGCGTCCGCCGACGACGACGCCCCGGGCGCCCGTTCCGAGGTACGCCGGCAGTCGCGCGAACGACGCCGGCTGCGGGTGGCCGTCCTGGCGCTGGTCAGCGTCGTGCTGCTCGGCGCGGTACCGCTCTTCTTCGGCGTCCGCACGCTGAGCCGGGACCCGGTCTTCGACAACCTGGACCAGCTCGCCGTGCCCGCGTGGGCCGCGACGAAGACGGTCGACGACGTCAGCGGCAGCCGCTGGTGCCTGCTCGACTGCCGGCTGCGTGAGCGCACCGTCACCTCGGAGAAGTCGCCGGAGGAGACGGCGAAGGTCTACGAGGACGCGCTGCGCCAGGACGGCTGGCGACCGTGGAAGGTGAGCCGCTGCCCGGAGCAGGAGACGAAGGGCAGCTACACGTGCTGGCGTCAGGACGAGCTGACCCTCGACCTGTGGGTACGGGCGCCGGCCTGCGTACCGCCGCCGGTCGACGGGGAGCCGGCGATCGTGCCGTCTCCGGAGCCGTCGGCCGCTGCGGGGGAGTGCACCGGCTCGTTGGTGTCGGTGAAGGTGCGCAACGCGATCGACGACGAGCGGACCAGGCCGCAGCCCAGCACCGATCCGTCACTGACCGGAGAGGACCCGTTCCCGACGGTCAGCGGAGATCCGCTGGGCGACGTGACACCCTCACCGTCCTGAGCCGCTCTCCATCACGGACGGTAGGGTCTGGGGCTGGCGGGCCCGCCCGTGCCCGGCGACCGGCGACGGCTCGGTGGGTTCGGTGGGCGCCAGGTTGTGCGTTCCGGGGACGTCGGGTCCGGCGGAAATCTGCTTGAGGAGGACACGCGTGGGCGACATTTTAGAGGTCGCGGCGCTGATCGCGGCGTGCGCGTTCGCGGTGCTGGTGCTCATCCTGACGCTGCCGATCCTGCGGCTGCGGCACACGGTGGACGCCACCACGCGCATGATCAACGACCTCAACGATCGGACGGCGCCGCTGCTCGGCGACGTGAACACCACGGTGAAGAACGTCAACGTCGCCCTGGAGCAGGTGCAGACCTCGCTCGACGGCGTGAACCTGCAGCTGGCGAAGGTCGACACGATGACCAGCCACGCCCAGAACGTCACCGCAAACGTCGCCAACCTCGCCACAGTGGTCTCCGCCGCGGCCGCGAACCCGCTGGTCAAGGTGGCCGCGTTCGGCTACGGCGTGCGCAAGGCCGCCGCCGGCCGCCGGCACGCCGAGACCGAGCGCGAGGTGCGCGACACCATCAAGCAGCAGCGGCGGGCCGCCCGGCGCGGCAACCGCTGACCGGCCGGGCCAGCAGGAGGTAGCAGGACATGAGGCGGTTGTTCTGGCTCGGCATCGGCGTGGCCGTCGGCGTGATCGTGGTCCGCAAGGCGACCCGGACCGCGCAGGCGTACACCCCGGCCGGCATCGCCAGCTCGTTGTCGGAATCCGCTGGCGGCCTGGTGGAATCGCTGCGTAGCTTCGTGGAGGACGTCCGGATCGGGATGGCCGAACGCGAGCAGGAGATCCACCAGGCGTTCGCCCAGGGTGAGGCGTTCGATGACCAGTTCGCCGAGCTGCGGGAGTCCCCGCGGATCGGCGATCGAGACATTTTTCCGGAGGAACACCAGCGATGAAGACGGCGGAGATCAAGCGGCGGTACCTCGCGCACTTCGAGGCGAACGGCCACGCCGTGGTGCCGTCCGCTCCGCTGCCCGCCATCAGCGACCCGAACCTGCTGTTCGTCAACGCCGGCATGGTGCAGTTCGTGCCCTACTTCCTGGGCCAGCAGACCCCGCCGTACCGGCGGGCGGTCAGCGTGCAGAAGTGCCTGCGCACCCCGGACATCGACGAGGTCGGCAAGACCAGCCGGCAC
The DNA here is from genome assembly GCF_040608295.1 of Micromonospora sp. NPDC005197. Taxonomy (NCBI): domain Bacteria; kingdom Bacillati; phylum Actinomycetota; class Actinomycetes; order Micromonosporales; family Micromonosporaceae; genus Micromonospora; species Micromonospora sp. NPDC005197. The sequence goes on from NZ_JBEXHY010000182.1 coordinate 2,162, forward strand.
GGCACGTTCTTCCAGATGAACGGCAACTTCTCCTTCGGTGACTACTTCAAGGCCGGCGCGATCCCGCTGGCGTGGGAGTTGTCCACGAAGCCGATCGCCGAGGGTGGTTACGGGCTGGATCCGGAGCGGATCTGGCCGACGATCTACCTCGACGACGACGAGGCGTACGAGATCTGGCGGTCGGTGGGTGTGCCGGCCGAGCGGATCGTCCGCCGGGGCAAGGCGGACAACTTCTGGTCGATGGGCATTCCCGGGCCGTGCGGTCCGTCGTCGGAGCTGTTCTACGACCGGGGCCCGGAGTACGGCCGCGAGGGCGGCCCGGCGGTCGACGAGGACCGCTACATGGAGTACTGGAACCTCGTGTTCATGCAGTTCGAGCGCGGTCCGGGCACCACCAAGGAGGACTACCCGATCCTGGGTGACCTGCCGGCGCAGAACATCGACACCGGCATGGGCCTGGAGCGGATGGCCTCGATCCTGCAGGGCGTCGACAACCTCTACGAGATCGACGAGGTCCGACCGATCCTCGCCCGGGCGGCCGAGCTGACCGGCAAGCGTTACGGCGCGCACTCCGGGCACGTGGCCAGCGAGTCGCACCCGGACGACATCCGGCTGCGGGTGGTCGCCGACCACGTACGGACCGCGCTGATGCTGATCGGCGACGGCGTGACCCCGAGCAACGAGGGCCGTGGCTACGTGCTGCGCCGGATCATGCGCCGGGCGATCCGGTCGATCCGACTGCTCGGCTGGCAGGACCGGGCGCTGCCGGAGCTGCTGCCGGTCGCGCGGGACTGCATGGCGCCGTCGTACCCGGAGCTGGCGACCGACTTCGACCGGATCGCGCAGTACGCGTACGCCGAGGAGGAAGCCTTCCTGTCGACGCTGCGCGCCGGGACGACGATCCTGGACACCGCGATCGCCGAGACCCGCACGGCGGGCGGCACGGCGCTGTCCGGGGCGAAGGCGTTCCAGCTGCACGACACGTACGGCTTCCCGATCGACCTGACCCTGGAGATCGCGGCGGAGCAGGGCCTCACGGTCGACGACGAGGGCTTCCGCCGGCTGATGGCCGACCAGCGGACCCGGGCGAAGGCGGACGCGCAGGCCCGCAAGACGGGGCACACCGACGTGTCGGCGTACCGGTCGGTGCTCGACGCGGGTGGCCCGGTGACGTTCACCGGCTACAGCGAGGTGGCCCGCGAGTCGCGGGTGCGGGCGCTGCTGGGCTCCGACGGCCCGCGTCAGGCGGCGACCGAGGGTGAGACCGTCGAGTTGGTGCTCGACACGACCCCGTTCTACGCCGAGGGCGGTGGCCAGCAGCCCGACCACGGCATCATCACCGTCGGCGACGGTCAGGTCGAGGTGCTCGACGTGCAGCAGCCGGTGCCCGGCCTGATCGTGCACCGGGCCCGGGTCATCCGGGGTGAGGTGCACCCCGGCGACACCGGCTACGCCGAGATCGACACCACCCGGCGGCGGGCGATCTCCCGGTCGCACACGGCCACCCACCTGGTGCACCAGACCATGCGCAACTTCCTCGGCGAGTCGGCCACCCAGGCGGGTTCGCTGAACGCCCCGGGTCGGCTGCGGTTCGACTTCAACACCCCGACGGGTGTGTCGCCTACCGTTCTGCGCGACGTGGAGCAGCAGGTCAACGAGGTGCTCCTGGCCGACCTGGAGGTGCACGCCTTCATCACCTCGCTGGACGAGGCGCGGCGGATCGGCGCGATGGCGCTGTTCGGCGAGAAGTACGGCGAGGAGGTGCGGGTCGTCGAGGTCGGCGACTACGCCCGCGAGCTGTGCGGCGGCACGCACGTGGCCCGCTCGGCCCAGCTCGGTCTCGTGAAGATCCTCTCCGAGTCGTCCATCGGCTCCGGTGTCCGCCGGGTCGAGGCGCTGGTCGGCATGGACGCCTTCGGCTTCCTGGCCAAGGAGCACCTGCTGGTCTCCCGGCTGGCCGAGCTGTACCGGGTGCCCAACGACCAGGTCGCCGACCGGGTGGAGCAGACGGTGACCCAGCTGCGGGACGCGGAGAAGGAGCTGGAGAAGCTGCGCGCCCAGTTGGTGCTGGGTGGCGCGGCGGCGCTCGCGGCGCAGGCCAAGGATGTGCGCGGGGTGGCGTACGTGGGCACCGAGGCGCCGGAGGGCGCGGCCGGTAACGACGTACGGACCCTGGCGCAGGAGATTCGCGGCAAGATCGACCCGGCGCGGCCGGCGGTGGTCGCGGTGGCGGCCCGCGCGAACGGCAAGGCGTCGCTGGTGGTGGCGGTCAACGCGGCCGCCCGCAGTCGGGGTCTGGCCGCCTCGGACCTGGTGAAGGCGGCGTTCTCCGGGCGCGGCGGGGGTAGCCCCGACCTGGCCCAGGGCGGCGGCCTGCCGGCGGCCGAGGCGCCGAACCTGCTGCTCACCGTCGAGAAGGCGATCACCGAGGCGTGATGGACGGTCATGGTCGACCAGGGCGGACCGATCGGTCCGCCCTGGTTCGTCGACAGCCGAGGGGTGACCGTCGGTGAGCGGCTTCACACGGGGCGTTCGTATTGGCGTGGACGTCGGTCAGGTGCGCGTCGGGGTGTCCCGCTCGGATCCGGACGGGGTGCTGGCCACGCCGCTGGTCACCCTCGCCCGCGATCTCACCGCCGCGCCGGACGCGGTGCCGAGCGACCTTGCCCAGCTCGCGGCCCTGGTGGCCGAACATCAAGCGGTCGAGGTTGTCGTCGGCCTTCCGGTCAACCTGGCCGGCAAACACGGTCCCGCGGCGGTCGGAGTGAAGGCGTACGCTGACCGATTGGTCGATGTGATAGCGCCCGTACCGGTAACGCTTACCGACGAGAGGATGTCGACCGTGGTCGCTTCTCGTAGGCTTGCCGAACGTGGCGTCCGAGGTAAACGTCAACGTGCGGTTGTCGACCAGGCGGCCGCGGTGGAGATCCTGCAGAGCTGGCTGGACGCGCAGCGGAGGCGGACGTAATGATCGACGATCTGGATCTTGGGTTTGACGAGCCGGAGCGGGGTGAGAAGGGCCGGCACCGGCGCAGCTTCCGTAAGCGCAAGGGCGGTTCTGGTGGTGGCCGGGGCAAGACCTTCCTGGCGCTGCTGATGGCCCTGCTCCTGTTGGGCGGCATCGGTGGCGGCGCGTTCTACGGGTTCGACCGGATCCAGAACTACTTCGTCACCCCCGACTACGACGGTGCCGGGTCCGGTGAGATCACCGTCGAGATCAAGAACGGCGCGTTGCTGGCCGACATGGCCGACGCCCTGGTCGCGGCGGACGTGGTGAAGAGCCAGAAGGCGTTCATCGAGGCCGCCGAGGCCAACTCGCGCAGCAAGAACATCCAGCCGGGCACGTACAAGCTGCGCAAGCAGATGAGCGGCGCGAGTGCCGTGACGGCCATGCTCGACCTGAAGAACAAGATCGTCAACGGGCTGACCATCCCCGAGGGCCGCACCAGCAAGAACATCTACAAGCTGCTCTCCGACAAGACCAAGATCCCGGTCAAGGAGTTCGAGGCCGCCGCGAAGGACCCGGAGGCGCTCGGCGTCCCGGACTGGTGGTTCAAGCGCGACGACGGCAAGAAGGTCGTCAAGTCCATCGAGGGCTTCCTCTACCCGGACACGTACGAGATCCCGCCCAAGGCCACGGCCGAGAGCATCCTCAAGCTGATGGTGGACAACTTCCTCTCCGTGACCGGCGAGATGAAGTTCGCCGACCGGGTGCAGAAGGAGCGGGGTGGCGTCAGCCCGTACGAGGCGTTGATCGTGGCGTCGCTGGCCCAGGCCGAGGCCGGCAACAAGGACGACCTGGGCAAGGTCGCGCGGGTGGCCTACAACCGGGTGTACGGCGAGTTCAACTGCAACTGCCTGGAGATGGACGTCACGGTCAACTACTGGTTGGAGTTGACCGGTAAGCCGACCAAGACATCGGCCGAGATGAATCAGTCGGAACTGCTCGACACCACGAGCCCGTACAGCCGCAAGCTGAGGGGCCTGATTCCGACTCCCATCAACAACCCCGGTAAACCGGCGCTGGAGGGTGCGATGGACCCGCCGGTGGGCAAGTGGCTCTACTTCGTGGCGATCGACAAGCAGGGGCATTCCGCTTTCGCCGAGACGTACGAGGAGCAGAAGCGTAACGAGGCCAAGGCCAAGGAGGCTGGGGTGATCTGATGCCGCCCGTTCCCATCTCGGGTTCACCGTCACGCCGCGCTGGCGGGGCAGCGTACTTCTCCTCTGCCTCTTAAACTGCCGCTGTCCGTATCGACAGTCTTGAGAACGGGGGGAATGGTTGTGACCACGAAGAGATGGACGGCGCGAGCTGGAGCGGTCGCCTCGACGGCTATGGTGCTGCTTGCCTTCGCGGCAGTGCCGGCACAGGCCGCTGAGGTCACCAGGAGCACCACCGGTGCCGCAGGTCGGGCCGTCTACATCAAGAATGGTGACTGGGACCTCTACGCCCGGGACCCGCTGACCGATGGGCACTGCGCCCGTTGGCAGGAGCGCGCCCCGGGTAGCAGCTCGTGGTCGTGGAAGGGCAACTCGATCTGCACCTCGTCGGAAGGTTGGGCGGCCTTCGCGCGGTCGGGCTACTCCTACCGGATCTGCCGCACCGGTATCGGCAACTGCTCGTCGGTGGCTACGCTCCCCTGACCAGGTGAGAAACCGGCCGAAGCCGGTTGACGGGTAGCGGTCCGGCCGGTGGCTCAGATAACGGCGGACACGGTACCGGCAGCCGTCCCGCGCCGCCCGCAACAGTGCGAAGGCTCCCTTTCCAATGGTGACCGATAATGTGTCGGCTTGGAAAGGGAGCCTTCACGCTGGCCCTGATGAGAGACGATTTACGTCATTGTCAGTGGCTGGTGCCGGTCCATGAGCCGGTGCGCGGGTTCAGGAACGTCCACACCCCGTTGCTGTTCTGCTTGCGCAGCGCGAACGTGCGGTTGTAGCCGTAGTAGAAGTACCCGGTCTGGGTGCTCGTGTCGTAGCCGGTGTTGCGGTTGACCGCGCCGTACGCCTTGCCCCAGGTCTGCGGCCCGACCGACCCGTCGATGCCGATGTTCATCACGTCCTGCCAGGTCCTGGTCTTGGCGGCGGTGTTGGAGCCGTACTCGCCGTCGATGAAGCTGGTGCCGACGGTGCCGCTGAGGTCGTCGGCCCAGATGATGGCCTGCCAGAGGCGCACGATGTTGCCGGCGCGCACGCACGAGCTGGACGCGCACAGCTCGTGGTTGTCCGACCAGCTGCCCGCCGCGCTGTCCGCACGCGCGGGTGCGGCGGCCATCAACGACAGGCTGAAGGCCGCGGCAATCGCGATGAGGACGCGCAGAATCCGTTTGTTCATGGTTCCCCCCTGTTTCCGATCGATCGTCCTGCGCCGAATGCTTTCACCGACGTCGATGGAACGTCAAGCGAACACCGTGGGCGCGGTCGGCGACGGGTGGTGCGGTGGTCGGTGCGGTGGGTAGGGTCGAGGCGACGTGTACGGGGGGCGGACATGACGCGGACCGTGGTGGCCCGTCGGGCCGCGGTGCTGGGCAAACCCATCGCGCACTCCCTGTCGCCGGTGATCCACACCGCCGGCTACGCCGCCGCCGGGCTGGCCGGGTGGTCGTACACCCGGGTCGAGTGCGCGGCCGCGGAGCTGCCGGCCCTGGTCGCCGGCCTGGGCCCCGAGTGGGCCGGGCTGTCGGTGACCATGCCGGGCAAGGAGGCGGCGCTCGCCGTGGCCGACGCCGCGTCGCCGGTCGCCGTCGCGGTCGGCGCGGCCAACACGTTGGTACGCCGTCCGGACGGCTCCTGGTACGCGGACAACACCGACGTCGGCGGCATGGTCGATGTGCTCACCGGGGCCGGGGTGGGGGCCCGCCCCCCCCCGCCCGCGGGACGCCTTTGTGTCGGCGGGGGGGGGGGTATAGCCGCGCACCCCGG
>NZ_JBEXHY010000183.1:0-8042 GCF_040608295.1 Micromonospora sp. NPDC005197
ATCGACGCGGCCTGCGCGGCGCGTACGGCGGCCAGGTGGTGGCGGGCCGCATCGCTCACCCGCTCGAGAGCGGCGTCCAGCTCACCGTGCTGGTCGGTCATCTCGCGGCGCTCGGCCAGTTCCCGGCCGGCGAACCAGGCGGCGTCCCAGCGCAGCAGCGCCTGCACCGGGGCGAGCGCGCCGTCGGCGACCACCACCACCCGGCCGGCCGGCGCCGGGCGGGCCAGGGCCGTCGCGGCCAGCCACCGGCGCAGCGCCTCCTCGCCGGCACGCAGGTCGGCCCGGGTCAGCAGGGCCCACGAGTCGAGCAGCAGCACCGCGCCGTAGCCGCCTTCGGCGACCGGCTCGGCGCCGGGGGTGGCGACCACCAGCGCCGCACCGCCGGGCACGTCGGTCAGCACCTCCTCCCGTCCCGAGGTCCGCACCGGCACGTCGGGAAAGGCCCGGCCCAGCTCCTCGGCGGTACGTCGGGCACCGGTCACCGCGGCGCGCAGCCGCCGCCCGCCGCACTGCGGGCAGGCGTACGCGGCGGCGACCCGGGCGCACCACCGGCAGGCGGGGGTGCCGCCGGCCGACGGCAGCGCGAGCGGGCCGGCGCAGTGCGCACAGCGCGCCGGGGTACGACAGTCGGCGCAGGAGACCGAGGGCAGGTAGCCCCGCCGGGGCACCTGCACGAGCACCGGCAGGTCCGCCCGGAGGGCGTCACGGGCGGCCGTCCAGGCGAGGCTGGGCAGCCGCGCGGTGGCCGCACCGGGATCACGGGCGAGCTGTGGGTCGTCACCGGTCGGCGCGATGGCCGGGATACGCGCCCGCACGGTGGCCCGGTCGGCGACCACCTCCCGGGCCCAGCCGGTCTCCAGCAGCAGTTGTGCCTCGGCCGTACGGGCGTACCCGCCGACCAGCGCGCCGGCCTCGCCGAGCTGCGCCCGGGTGAGCAGCACGTCGCGGGCGTGCGGATAGGGCGCCCGGGGTTCGGAGTGCAGGTCGTCCCCGTCGTCCCAGACGGCGACGAGACCGAGCCGGGGCACCGGGGCGAACATCGCGGCCCGGGTCCCGATGACCACCGGCACCTGCCCGCGCCGGGCGGCGAGGAACGCCCGGTAGCGCCGGGCCGGCCCGAGGGCGGCGGAGAGGCTGACGTGCCGCCCCGGGCCCAGCACGCCGGTCAGCGCGGCGTCGAGGCGGTCGAGGTCACGGGCGTCGGGCACCACGACAACGGCCCCCCGCCCACCGGCGACGGTGGCGGCCACCGCGTCGGCGTAGCGGGCGGCCCAGTTCTCGCCGGGCAGCGCGGACCAGACCGCGCGGGGCGCCCGGCCGTCGGTGAGCGCCCGCAGCAGCGCCGGCCCGGTCGGGTAGTCCCGCCACCCCCTCGGGTCGACGGCCTCCCCCGCCACGACGGGGGCAACCGCGTCGCCGGCAGCGCCGAATTCGGGGGTCGGGGTGGGCTGTTCGTCGTGGGGTTCCTTCTCGACCCGGGCGTGCCGGGGTGGCACGGCGAGCCGGAGCACGTCGGCCAGGTTGCCCGCGTACCGGTCGGCGACCGCCCGGGCCAACCGGGCGATCTCGGGGGCCAGCACCGGCTCGGGCGAGACGACCTTCTCCAGGTAGGCGAGCCGGCCGGTGTGCCCGGAGTCGTCCGCCCGGGCCAGCAGCCAGCCGTCGACCAACTGCCCCGCGAAGCGCACCTTCACCCGGGTGCCGGGCACCGCCACGTCGTCGAGTTCGGCCGGCACCAGGTAGTCGAACGGCCGGTCCAGGTGCGCCAGCGCGACGTCCACGCAGACGCGCGCGACCGGCGACCCGTCCGCGGGTCGCCGGTCGCTACGCCTGGTGGCGGTCAGGCTCCCGCGGCCGACTTGAGGTCGGCGGCCCGGTCGGTGCTCTCCCACGACAGGTCCGGCAGCTCCCGGCCGAAGTGGCCGTACGCGGCGGTCTGCTGGTAGATCGGGCGGAGCAGGTTGAGGTCCCGGATGATCGCGGCCGGGCGCAGGTCGAACACCTCGGAGACGGCCTTCTCGATCGAGGCCACCGGCACGGTCTCGGTGCCGAACGTCTCGATGAACAGGCTCACCGGGTGCGCCTTGCCGATGGCGTAGGCGACCTGCGCCTCGCACCGCTCGGCCAGGCCGGCGGCGACCACGTTCTTGGCCACCCAGCGCATCGCGTACGCGGCCGAGCGGTCCACCTTGGACGGGTCCTTGCCGGAGAACGCGCCGCCGCCGTGCCGGGCGTACCCGCCGTAGGTGTCGACGATGATCTTGCGGCCGGTCAGGCCGGCGTCACCCATCGGGCCGCCGATCTCGAACCGGCCGGTCGGGTTGACCAGCAGCCGGTAGCCGTCGGTGTCCAGACCGAGGCTCTCCAGCTCGGGCGCGATGACGGAGTCGCGCACGTCGGGGGTGAGCAGCGACTCCAGCGAGATGTCCGCGGCGTGCTGGCTGGACACCACAACGGTGTTCAGGCGGACCGGGCGCAGCCCCTCGTACTCGATGGTGACCTGGGTCTTGCCGTCCGGGCGCAGGTACGGGATGGTCCCGTCCTTGCGCACCGCGGCGAGCCGGCGGGCCAGCCGGTGGGCCAGGGCGATGGGCAGCGGCATCAGCTCGGGGGTCTCCGAGCAGGCGAAGCCGAACATCATGCCCTGGTCGCCGGCGCCCTGGGCGTCCAGCGCGCTCTCCGAGGCACCGGTGCGCAGCTCGAAGGCGTTGTCCACGCCCTGCGCGATGTCCTCGGACTGGGCGCCGATCGAGACGCTGACCCCGCAGGACGCGCCGTCGAAACCCTTCTTCGACGAGTCGTAGCCGATGTCGAGGATGGTGCGCCGGACGATGGTGGGGATGTCGGCGTACGCCTTCGTGGTGACCTCACCGGCGATGTGGACCTGGCCGGTGGTGATCATGGTCTCGACCGCGACCCGGCTGTGCGGGTCCTCGGCGAGCAGCGCATCGAGGATGCCGTCGCTGATCTGGTCGGCGATCTTGTCCGGGTGGCCTTCCGTGACCGATTCGGACGTGAAGAGGCGGCGTGTCACGGCACTCCTAAGCGTGTGAGGTCGTTCCGCGGCAGTCTAGTCACCGCTGCGGCCGGTGTCGGGGTCGGTCGCGCGCTGTTCCACCCGTCAGGAGCGGTTGGCCAGCCGCGCCACGACGAGGTCCCACACGGTGTCGGCCACGGCCTCCTTGGCCTGCTCCGGCAGACGGCTCACCGAGCCGTCCGCGCCGATGACCGTCACCGTGTTGGTGTCGGCGCCGAAGACCCGGTCCGGGCCGACCTCGTTGACCACGATCAGGTCGGCCCGCTTCCGGGCGAGTTTCGCCCGGCCGTTGGCCTCCGCGTCGCCGGTCTCGGCGGCGAACACCACCAGCACCTGCTCCGGTCGCTTGCGCTGGCCGAGCTCCGCCGCGATGTCCGGGTTCGTGACGAGCTCGATGGTGGGAGCGACGCCGTCGTCCGACTTCTTGATTTTGCCAGGCGCGTACGTCGCCGGTCGGAAATCGGCCGGAGCCGCCGCCATCACGACCGCGTCGGCCTCGGCGGCGGCCTTGAGGGTCGCCTCGCGCAGCTCGGCGGTCGTGCCGACGCGGACCAGGTCGACCCCGGCGGGGTCGGCGAGGGAGACGTTGGCCGCGATCAGCGTGACCCGCGCGCCCCGGGCGACCGCCGACCGGGCGAAGGCGTAGCCCTGCTTGCCGGAGGAGCGGTTGCCGAGGAAACGGACCGGGTCCAGCGGCTCGCGGGTGCCGCCGGCGGTGACCACCACCCGGCGGCCGGCCAGGTCGGCGGGGGCGGACACGCCCCGAGCGAGGACCTGGCGGGCGACCGCGAAGATCTCCGCCGGGTCGGGTAGCCGGCCCTTGCCGGTGTCGACGCCGGTGAGCCGCCCGACGGCCGGCTCGATGACCCGCACGCCCCGGGCCCGCAGCGTGGCGACGTTGGCGACGGTGGCCGGATGCTCCCACATCTCGGTGTGCATGGCCGGAGCCAGCACGACCGGGCAGCGGGCGGTCAGCAGCGTGTTGGTCAGCAGGTCGTCGGCGAGCCCGTGGGCGGCCTTGGCCAGCAGGTCGGTGGTGGTCGGCGCGACCACCACGAGGTCGGCCTGCTTGCCGAGGCGGACGTGCGGCACCTCGTGCACGTCGGACCAGACGTCGTCGGCGACCGGTTGACCGGAGAGCGCCGCCCAGGTCGGGGCCCCGACGAACTTCAGCGCCGACGCGGTCGGCACGACCCGGACCCGATGGCCCGACTCGGTGAAGAGTCGCAGCAGCTCACACGCCTTGTAGGCGGCGATGCCGCCGCCGACCCCGAGGACGATCGAGGCGGACATCGACGGGTGCGGGCTTACGGCTGGTCGGTCGGCTCAGCGGTGAGCAGGCCCGCGTTGATCTCGCGCATGGCGATGGAGAGGGGCTTCTCCTGCGGGGTCGTCTCGACGAGCGGACCGACGTACTCCAGGAGGCCCTCACCGAGCTGGCTGTAGTAGGCGTTGACCTGGCGCGCGCGCTTGGCGGCGAAGATGACCAGCGCGTACTTCGACGTCGTCTTCTCAAGGAGCTCGTCGATCGGCGGGTTGGTGATGCCTTCGGGGTTGGCGATGGATCCCACGAATTAACCTCTGCGTCTTTCGAGCCGCGCGGACGCGGTGCTGAGTCTCAACGGCGGCCGGCCGTCAGCCGCGTACACGCGACCAGGCCGGATCCGGATAAGAAGAACCGAGTAAGCCTACCAGCTCGTCGGCGACCCGATCGGTGTGGTCGTGCGTCAGGGTGTGCGCGAAGGCGGCGGCCACGGCGGCGTCGGGCCGGTGCCCGGGCGGGATCAGCAGCACCAGCCGCGCGGCGGGCAGTCGCGCCCGCACCAGCCGGGCCCCGGCGACGTCGAGCGGGAGCAGGACCGGCTGCCCGGCGTCGAGCCGGGCGCGCAGCGGCGGGTCGAGGGTACCCCGGTGGTACGCGCCGATCCGGGACCACTCCAGCAGGTCTCCGGTGGCCACCCGGCGTTCGAACTCGGCCGGGGCGAGGAAGACCCGTTGCTCTCCGTCCACCTCCGGTTCCCGGCGCGGCCTGGTCGTTGCCGGCACCGGGATCCACACGGACGGGAAACGCGCCCGAACGAGCTCGACGACACTCTCCCTGCCGGAACCCGAAGGTCCAGCCAGGACAGTGAGCCGAGCCGCCGGGCGCGCCTCGTCATCCGTGCTCACTGCTTGTTTCTACACGCTGCCAGGTTCAGTTGGCGGCGAACTCTCCAAGCAGTGCCTTGCGCTGCTGCTCGCCGAGGCCACGCAGGCGACGGCTGTCAGCGATCTTGAGCTTCTCCATGATCTGGGTAGCCCGGATCTTGCCGATGCCCGGCATCGCCTGCAGGACGGCCGAAACCTTGAGCTTGCCCACGACGTCGTCGCTCTCGGCCCGCTCGAGGACGGCACCGAGGGTGGTCTTGCCCTGCTTGAGCTGCTCCTTCAGCTCGGCACGGGCCTTGCGGATCTCCGCGGCCTTCTCGAGCGCGGCAGCGCGCTGTTCGGGGGTCAGTGACGGGAGCGGCACCAGTTCTCCTCAGGTCCCTATCGCGGCGGGCGGGGCGCACCGCCGCATCTGTGAAACGTGGTGTCGCTGTGAACCAAGGGGTCCGTGGTTCCCAGCGCGGGGAAAACTAGCGGTCAACGGAGCTTTCGGCAACGTGGGCGCGCGATGATCATCGCAAAGTGACCGAGCCGTCAGTCAGTCACCGGGCAGCCAGAACGGCCCGGCACTCGCCCGCCACCCGGTCCGCGGCGGCCCGCAGGGCGTCCGCGTCCGGTCCCGCCGACAGGACCTCCCGGGAGTACGACGGGAGCACCGAAGCGAGGCTGGAACCGAACACGGTACGCAGATCGGCGGCACCCGCACCCTGCGCGCCGAGCCCCGGAGCGAGCAGCGGACCCCCCACGCCGGAGAGGTCATGACCGGTGTCACCGATGGTCGCGCCGACCACCAGACCGAAGCTGCCGAGGGGGTCCGCACCCCGGTTGAGCTGGGAAATCTCGTCGATCACGGTCTGCGCGACGGTCCGCCCGTCGGCCGTACGGGCCCGCTGCACGGCCGCGCCCTCGGGGTTCGAGGTGAGGGCCAGCACGAAGACCCCGCCGCCGTGCTGGGCGGCCAACTCGAACATCGGCGCCAGCGAACCTACTCCCAGGTAGGGACTGGCCGTGACCGCGTCGACATACAGCGGGCTGGATGGATCAAGGTACGCGGAGGCGTACGCGCTGACCGTTGAGCCGATGTCGCCACGCTTGACGTCCAGAAGAACGAGCGAACCGGCTTCTCGTAACTGTCGGATAGTTGACTCAAGGATCGCCACACCGCGGGATCCGAATCGCTCGAAAAAGGCCGACTGAGGCTTGACCACCGCAACCCGGTCACCGAGGGCGTCCACCACGGTCCGGGAGAACCGGTCGAGGCCGTCGACGTCGTCCGCGAGGCCCCACCGGGCCAGCAGACCGGGATGCGGGTCGATGCCCACACAGAGCGGTCCGCGCTCGGTGACGGCCCGGTGCAGGCGGGTGCCGAAGCTCTCCATCTGTGCACTTCCCTTCTCGTCCGGGCGGCGGACCGCCTCGGTGCGTACTCGTTGACCGGGACCGCTCAGCCGGCCGCCACCGCCGCCGCCACCCCGGCCGCGATACGGGCCAGGTCGGCGTCGTCGGTGACGTACGGCGGCATCGTGTAGATCAGGTCGCGGAACGGCCGCAGCCAGACGCCCCGCTCGACGGCCGCCGCGGTGGCCGCGCCGAGGTCGACCTCGTGGTCGAGCTGGACCACCCCGATCGCCCCGAGCACCCGCACATCGGCCACGCCCGGGGCGGCGCGCAGCGGCTCCAGGCCGGCGCGCAGGCCGGCGCCGACCCTGGACACCTGCGCCGCCCAGTCCCCGGCCCGCAGCAGCCCGATGGAGGCGTTGGCGACCGCGCAGGCCAGCGGGTTGCCCATGAAGGTGGGCCCGTGGGCCAGCACGCCGTCGGCGGAGATGCCCCTGGCGATCTCGGCGGTGCACAGCGTCGCGGCCAGGGTCAGGTAGCCCCCGGTGAGCGCCTTGCCCACGCACATCACGTCCGGGGCCACCCCGGCGTGCTCGGCGGCGAACATCGCGCCGGTACGGCCGAACCCGGTCGCGATCTCGTCGAAGATCAGCAGCACCCCGTGCGCGCGGGTCACCTCGCGCAGCACCCGCAGGTAACCCGGATGGTGGAACCGCATCCCGCCGGCGCCCTGGACGACAGGCTCGACGATCACCGCGGCCAGCTCGTCGGCGTGCCGCTCGACGGTGTCCACCAACGCCGCCACGTACGCCTCGTCGGGCGGGTCGGTGAAGCCGCCGGGCGGCACCGGGGCGAAGATCTGCCGGGGCAGCACGTCGCCCCAGAGGTGGTGCATCCCGCCCTCCGGGTCGCAGACGCTCATCGGGTGGAACGTGTCGCCGTGGTAGCCACCCCGCCAGGTCGCCAGCCGGCGCCGCTGTGGCCGCCCGATGGCCCGCTGGTACTGCAGGCACATCTTGACCGCCACCTCGACGCTGACCGAGCCGGAGTCGGCCAGGAACACCTGCTCCAGACCCTCCGGGGCCAGCTCGACCAGGGTCCGCGCGAGCTGCACCGCAGGCTCGTGGGTCAGCCCGCCGAACATCACGTGGCTCATCCTGCCGAGCTGGTCGGTCACGGCCGCGTCCAGCACCGGGTGCCGGTAGCCGTGGATCGCCGCCCACCAGGACGACATGCCGTCCACCAGCTCCCGGCCGTCGGCCAGGGTCAGCCGTACGCCCTCGGCGCCGCGCACCACGTACGGCGGGTTCGCCGGTGGCAGCGCGGCGTACGGGTGCCAGACGTGCGCCCGGTCGGTGGCCAGGATCTCCTCGGGCGTCATGCGTGCTCCTTCCAGGCGCCGGTCGTCAGGCCGCCGGTCGGGTCGTTCCTTCTCATCCTTTGCTCTGCTTCAACGGACGCAACGCCCGGTGTCCGGATATCGGACGCCGGCCGTTGCGTGGGTTGAAGCAGAGCAAAG
>NZ_JBEXHY010000184.1:0-8013 GCF_040608295.1 Micromonospora sp. NPDC005197
GTGGTGGCCCGCCGGGCCGAGGCGGTCGACGAGCTGCGCCCGGTGGCCGACGCCCTCGACGTGGCGCTGGCGGGTGGTGCCTGGGCCGACGCGCCCCGGCACCTCGCCGCCGCCGACGTGGTCGTCTCCACCGTCCCGAAGGGGGTCGCCGACCCGCTCGCCGGCGTGGTGACGTGGCGGTCGGACGGGGTCTACTTCGACGCGCTGTACGACCCGTGGCCGACGCCGCTGGCGGCGTCCGCCCGCGCGGCCGGTCTGCGGGTGGTGTCCGGATTGGACCTGCTGCTGGCGCAGGCGGTCGGCCAGTTCGAGCAGTTCACCGGCGTTGCCGCGCCGGTCGAGGCGATGCGGGAGGCGCTGATGGCGGCCCGTCGGGGCGCCTTCCTTAGCTGACGGTTAAGACGCGCTTACGGGAAACTGTCCTGCCCACGACATGCCCTGGTCGTCGATACGCTGCTCACGGTTACCGCAGCAGACACAGGGAGTTCTCCTTGACCAGGCATGGACTGCACCGCATCACCCGGCTCCGCAACGGTCCCCGGCGCAAGGCGATCGCCATCGGCGTGGTCGGCGGTGCGGTGGTGGCCGGCATCGTGGCGACCATGATGCCGCTGCTGGCCAGCGACGACCTGTCGATCCGCGCGGTGGCGGACACCACCGCGACGATGGTGACGCAGGACGGCGACAACGCCACCAAGACGACCCTGGCGACCTGCCCGGCGCGCTGCGACGGCAACCCGCGCGGTGGCCGCGAGGCGGTCGTCGAGTTCGCCGTGACCACCGTGCCGGCCGCCGCGGTCAACGTCCGGGCGACCCTGCGCATGCACGCCTGGCAGCAGTTCGCCGCCACGGTGACCGCGCACGCCTCGTCGTTGAGCGCCCGCGAGACGCGCCCGGCCCCGGCGACGGCGAGCCCCGCGCTGGACACCGTCGCCGGCGTGGCCAAGGGCGTCAACGAGTGGGACGTCTCCAAGCTGGTCACCGGCAACGGCACCTGGACGGTGTCGCTCGCCCAGACCGGTCTGGAGACCCGCGTCTACTGGGCGTCGGTCGAGAACCGCAACCCGGAGCTGCGACCCAGCCTGGTGATCAGCTACGACCTCGGCAGCGGGCCGACGTCGGCGCCGACCACCCGACCGGCGCCGCCGCCCTCGCCGACGGTCGCGCCGACGACCGCCGCGCCCCGGCCCACGCCGACGGTCGCGCCGACTCGTACGCCGACCCCGACCCAGAGCCCCACCCTCCCGTCCGGCAAGTGCGGCCAGGTGTCCGACACGCTCGTGCCGTCCTGCGGCGCCTGGTGGGGGATGTACTCACCGGCCAACGCGGGCAGCGGCTGGGACCACGGCAAGGCGATCACCGACGTCGAGGCGCAGGTCGGGCGCAAGTTCGACATCGTGCACCGCTACCACGACTTCTCCAACGCCGGCAGCAACGGCGCCTTCCCCGACGCGTACGAGACCCAGCAGATGCGCGAGGGGCGGCTGATGTTCTTCGCCTGGGAGTCCCGCGACTTCTCCGCCGGCACGACGTTGAAGTGGTCCGAGATCTACAGTGGCCGGCAGGACGCCACCATCGACGCGGTCGCCGGTCGCATCCGCGACGCCAAGGTGCCGGTGTTCCTGGGCTTCGACCACGAGCCGGAGGACGAGCCGGGCAAGGGCAGCGACGCCGACTTCGTCCGGGCCTGGAAGTACGTGTACGAGCGGTTCGCCAAGGCGGGCGCGGACAACGCCGTCTGGGTCTGGACGATGATGGGCTGGTCCGGGCACTACTCCCGGTACGCCGGCCTCTACCCCGGCGACCGGTACGTCGACTGGGTGGCCTACGACCCGTACAACTTCCACGTCTGCAATGGCAGCACCGTGTGGAAGAGCCCGAGCACCACCGTGGACGGCTTCTACCGCTGGCTCGACGAGAACGGCATCGGGGCCGGCAAGCCGCGGATGCTCGCCGAGTTCGGCACGAACTTCGACGCCAAGGACCCGGGGGCCAAGCAGCGCTGGTTCCAGGAGTTCCCGGCGGCCCTGAAGGCCCACCCGAAGATCAAGGCTGCCATCTACTTCAACTCGCCGGGCATGACCAGCCGCACGGCGACCTGTGACATGACGATGAACCACGATGCCTCCGCGGTGGCCGGCTTCACCCAGGCCGGCAAGGACGCGTACCTGCGGCAGCCCACCGGAGGTAGCCGCTGACGAGATGACGACATCGTGACGACGCACGCCGTTCATCGAGGGTCAGCCAACTGATCCTCCGGCGTTCTGTCGGCTAGCAGATTCAGGCACCGCCCAATCGGCGGATGCGCCTACCAGGCTGGGCGAGGCACGCTACCTCGGGTTCTCATCCATCTTGGAGGCGCAGCGTGCCCAAACTCTCGCACTTGTGGCGTTTGTCAGTACGACGTCGTACTCGGGCGGGGGTGGTCGCTCTGGCGGTCGTCGCCGCGGTGCTCAGCGTGCCCTCGGTGTCCTCGGCGGCGGTGGTGCCGGTCCCCGGGACCGCGACCCTGGTGTCCGCGAATCCCAGCGACACGACCCCGCACGCCCGCGACGGCGAGACCCGCGCCTTCGCGCAGGTCGGCAACACCGTCTTCGTCGGCGGCAGCTTCACCCAGCTGCGACAGACCGCCAGCTCCGCGTGGATCACGCAGCGCTACGTCTTCGCGTACGACCGGACCACCGGCACCATGTCCACGAGCTTCCTGCCGGTGCTCGACGGCGCGGTCAACACGTTGCTCGCCGGTCCCGGCGGGACGCTGATCGTCGGCGGCGCCTTCAAGAACGTCAACGGCGTCTCCCGCAAGAACCTGGTCGCGCTGAACCCCGCGACCGGCGCGATCATCGACAGCTGGGTCGGGCGCTCCGACGGTGGCACCGTCCGCGACCTGGTCCTGTCGGGCAACTCGCTCTACGTGGCCGGCGCTTTCAACTGGCTCAACGGCACCGCGCACGCCGGCCTCGGCCGGCTCAACGCGACGACCGGCGCGATCGACCCGACGTTCGCCGTCGACGCCACCGTCGGGCGGCACGGCACCACGTCGTACGTGTGGACGATCGACGTCACGCCGGACGGCGGCACCCTGGTGCTGGGCGGCAACTTCACGCTCGTCAACGACCTGCCGCGTAACCAGATCGCGCTTGTCGACCTCACCGGCACCCCGACGGTGCTGGACTGGAGCACCGAGAAGTACGTGCCGCCGTGCGCGGCCCCGACGACGTTCGTGCACTACGTGCAGGACGTGCGGTTCGGCGAGGACGGCAGCTGGTTCGTGGTCGGCTCCAACGGCGGCGGCGGTTGGCCGACCGCCTACTGCGACGCCCTGGTCCGTTTCGAGACCCCCGCCCGGGGCGCCGGCCAGCTCGCCACCTGGGTCGACTTCACCGGCAACGACACCATCACCTCGGTCGAGGTGGCCGACAACGTCATCTACCTCGGCGGGCACTTCCGGTGGCTGAACAACCCGAACGCCAACGACGCCGCCGGCAACGGCGCGATCGACCGGCTCGGCATCGGCGCGGTCACCCCGGCCACCGGCCTGCCGGTGAACTGGAACCCGCGCCGCAGCGGCAGCGCCTCGATGCCCGCCGGCACCACCGCCTGGGGTTCCGCGGTGCCGGTGCTCTGGCGCGGCTCGGACGGCCTCTACTTCGGGCACAACTCCGACGGCATGGGCGAGGAGTACCACGGGCGGCTCGGCATGTTCCCGCTCGCCGGCGGGCGTACGTTCACCGCGAAGAACCCGCCGTCGGCGACCACCGGCAACCTCTACCTGGCCACCGCCCCGGGCGCCGTGACCAAGGTGCCGTTCGACGGCGCCGCGCTGGGCACCTCGACCGTGGTCAGCCAGCCCGCCTACACCGCGGCCGGCGCGACCTGGCGGGTCGACGACCGGATCTACTGGGCGCACACCGTCGCGGGTACGCCCACCGGCAGCCGGATCGACGTCTCGCTGTTCAATGGCGGCGCGATCGGGTCGCCGTGGGAGGCGTCCGGCTACAACGACTGGTTCAACCCGGCGCTGCTGACCGGGGCCTTCTACCTCGACGGCCGGCTCTACTACACCCGGACCGGCACCAACAACCTCTACTACCGCTACTTCGAGATCGACGGCAACTATCTGGGCGCCACCGAGTTCGCGCTGCCCACCACCGGTGTCACCTGGTCGGCTGTGCGCGGCATGGCCTGGGTCGGCGGTCGGATCGTCTACGGTGCCACCGACGGCACGCTGCGCAGCGTGCCGTTCGACCCGACGGCCGCGCCGACCGCCGTGGTCAACGGCGCCACGGCGACGGTCATCGCCACAGCGGCGCCCGAGTTGTCCTGGTCTACCCCCTCGATGTTCTTCTCCGTGCAGTAACGGTCAACCGTTGGTAACGGAGCATCGGTAGATTGTTCGCGTTGGGTCGGCGGCGGGACCACCGCCGCCGACCCCACGATGTGGGGGAGGGGTCGTTGGTCGGCGCCGCTGGCATCCGCGCGAAACGCGCCGTGCACCTGGTCTTCGCGCTCAAACGCGCGTGGTACAGGCTGCGCTACCGCCGGCTCACGCTCGGCCGGGACGTGGAGATCCGAGGTCGGATCCGGCTTCGCCGGGGCGTACGGGTCAGCATCGGCGACCGGAGCCGCCTCAACAAACTGGTCCGCTTCGCCGGCCCCGGCGAGGTGCGCATCGGCGCCGACTGTCTGCTCAACGCCACCTGGATCGGCACCTGGACGTCGGTGACGGTGGGAGACCGGTGCCTCCTGTCCGACTGCGAACTCCTCGACAACGACTTCCACAACCTGCCGCCCGAGCAGCGGCACGCCCCGCCCGGCCCGGCCACGCGCGCCCCGATCGTCCTTGAGGACAACGTGTGGATCGGCGCGCACGCCCTGGTCCTCAAGGGGGTCCGGGTCGGCCGGAACAGCGTCGTGGGCGCCGCGACGGTGGTGCGCGCGGACGTGCCACCGGGCGTCGTCGTCGTCGGCAATCCTCAACAGACGGTGAAGAAGTTCCATGACTGACACGACGCCCGCCTCCTGGCCGACGGACGGCCCGTCCGCCGGCACCGCCCGTACCGTCACGCTCACCGACCTGCTGCGGGTGCCGATGCACCGGCTGCGGCTGGTGGTCGCGGTGGCCCTGGTCGGCCTGCTCGCCGCCCTCGGCTACGTGCTGCTCGTGCCGGCGGCGGTGACCGCGAGCGCGGTGGTGGCGGTCCGCCCGGTGGTCACCGACGCCTTCACCCCCAGCGGTGCGGGTGCCGACCGCGCCGTCAACATGAACGTGGAGAGCGGTCTCGCCACCGGCACCCAGGTGGTCCAACGTCTCGCCGACGCCGCCGGCGGCGACCCGCGCGAGATCCGCAACGCCCTTGAGGTCGAGGTCCCCACCGGCGGGCAGATCCTGCGCTTCAGCTACCAGGCGCCCGACGCGCAGCGGGCGGTGCAGGGGGCCAACCTCGCCGCGCAGGCGTACCTCGACGTGCGGCGCACCATGTACGAGCAGCAGCGCGCCGAGATGCTGCGCTCCTACGACGCCAGCATCACCAAGGTCGCGGCCCAGCAGGTCGCCGTCCAGAAGCGGGTGAGCAGCGCCAAGGGCACCGCCGCCGGCGACGCCGCGCTGGCCGAACTGTCCGGCATCAACAACCAGCTAACCCAGCTCAACGCCGCCCGTACCGAGATCGCCGCGGTCGACGTCAACCCCGGCTGGGTCACCCAGACCGCCGAGCGGGCACTGGCCACCTCCGCCGGGCACCGGCCGCTCTACCTGGTCGCCGGCCTGCTCGGCGGCGCGCTGATCGGCGTCGTGCTGGCGTACGCCTGGGAGTCGACCGACCGGCGGGTCCGCTCGGTCAACGACGGTCGGGACGCCAGCGGCCTGCCGCTGCTCGGCACGGTGCGTCGGCCGGCGTTTCGGGGCAGCCCCCGGGCCGTCGACGCGGACATCCGCTACGTGGCGATGGCGGTCGCCGAGCGGGTCCGCCAACCGGCCCGGGTCGCGCTGGTCACCGCCCGGGAAGACGCCACGGCCCTCACCGCCGGGCTGGCCGTGGCGCTCGCCGCCGACGGCCGGGAGGTCTTCGTCGCCGACGACAGCGGGCGCGTGGAGCGCCTGCGCGCCGCAGTCCTCGCCGACCGCGGGCGGCTGCCCGTCGACCCGTCCCGGCCGCTGGTGCCCAAGCCCCGCCCGGCCGGCGCTCCGAGCCCGGCCGGCGCCACCGCGGAGAGCCCGGCGCCTCGGCGGCCCTCCCCGCACCCGCCCGGCGCCCGTCCGTCCACCGACCCGGACGCCACGCTGACCCTGCCCCGGGTGACGTCCAGCCACGCCGAGAACGGCCGGCCGACGTCGGCGGACGAGGTGACCGTGGGGGTGGGCAGCGTCCGCTTCGGCACCTGGCGGCAGGGCGCGGACCACGGGCTGGTGCTGTTCAACGCCCCACCTGCGGAGTCCGACGAGCGTGGCGTGGCGGTGGCCCGCCAGGGCAGCGCCGTGGTGGTCATCGAGCGGGACCGCACCCGGCAGAGTGACCTGCGGCGGCTCGTCGAGCGGCTACGCGCCGCCGGGGTCACCCCGCTGGGCTTCGTGCTCACCCGCAACGGCCGGGTCTGACCGGTGTCGCTCACCCGCGCCCCGGCGACCGAGCCGCCACCCGGCGACGCCGCCGCCCCCCTCGGGCCGGCGCCACCGCCTCCGCCCCCCGCCCGGCTGCCGCTCTGGCCGCTGGCGCTGATGTTCGGGCTGGTGCCGCTCTGGTGGTCGCTCGGGGCCTTCTACCTGGGCTGGCCGCTGCTGGGCGCGCTGCTGCTCGCATTGCTGCTCACCCGGGGTCGGGTGCCGCTGCCGCCGGCCGCCGGCAGCTGGCTGCTGTTCCTGGCCATCGTGGTCGTCAGCGCCACCCAACTGTCCTCGCCGGCCTCGCTGCTGACGTTCGCCCTGCGGTTGGCCTTCTACCTGACCGCGCTGGTGGTCGGGGTCTACGTCTACGCCGCCGCTCGGGAACGCGCCGACCTGGTGGCGGTGCTCACCCCGCTCTGCGCGTTCTGGTTCGCTCTGGTGGTGCTGGGCTGGCTCGGGGTGCTGGTGCCCCGGCTGGCGATGACCACCCCGATGGAGGTGCTGCTGCCCGCCGGCGTGGCTCGTACCCCGTTCATCCAGGACATGGTGCACCTGACCACCGCGGAGTACAGCGAGCGCTCGCTCAACCCGATCTACCGGCCGGCCGCGCCGTTCTCGTACACCAACAACTACGGCAGCGCGTACGCCATGACCCTGCCCTGTGTGGTGGCGTACACCATGCTGCGTCGTCGGGGTCTGCTGCGCTGGATGCTGCTGGCGTCCCTGCCGCTGTCGCTGGCGCCGGCGTTCCTCACGCTGAATCGGGCGATGTTCCTCAGCCTGGGCGCCGGGCTCGCGGTGCTCGGGGTGCGGGCCAGCATGCGCGGCAACGTCCGGGTCGCCGCGTCCATCGTCGGCGTGGTCGTGATCGGCGCGCTGGCCACCCTGGTCATCCCGATCACCGACCTGATCAGCCAGCGGGTCGATTCCAGTGACACCAACACGGACCGCCTGTCGCTCTACACGGAGGTGATCCGCCGTGTGCAGGATTCGCCGTGGCTGGGCTACGGCGCTCCGGTGAACGTGGACACGGTCTCCGCGGCCGCGCCGATCGGCACCCAGGGGCAGCTGTGGATGGTGTTGTTCAGCCACGGCGTACCGGCGCTGGTGTGTTTTCTGGCCTGGTTCGTCGCCGCCGCGGTGATCTGCGCGCGGGCGACATCGGCGGCCGGGCAGTGGCTGGCGGTGGTGCCGGTGGTCTGCCTCGTGCAGGTCCCGTTCTACGGCATGGCCAACCAGAACCTGTCGGTCGCGTTCTTCGCGGTCGCCTTCGCCATGGCGCTCGCCGAACGGGAACGGCTGGCGAGCGCGCAGCGGCAGGGCCCGCCGCGCCCGCCGGGTACGGCGGTGCCGGCATGACCGCCGCCACCCGGCCACCGGCCGGCGCCGGCCCCGACGGCCCGCACCGC
>NZ_JBEXHY010000185.1:0-7971 GCF_040608295.1 Micromonospora sp. NPDC005197
GCGCCGCCTGCCGCCGGCAGCGCGCCTGCCGCCGGCGCACCGCACCCCGTTGGCCCGCCCACTCCGCCACATCCCGGTCCGCCTGCTCCGCCGTACCCCGCGGGACCGCCTGGGGTGCCGCCCGGGGCGGTCTACCCCTGGCCGGCGTCGCCGGGCGGCGGTGACGGTGAGCCGCGGCAGCGGCTGCACCCGCTCAGCCCGCTGCTGCACGGCGCCAAGTCGCTGGTCGTGGTGATCGCGGGCTTGTCCTGGTCGACGCTGTCGCGGGTCGGCTTCGGCTGGTTCGCCGCCATGGTGGTGGTGCTGGCGCTCGGCGCAACCGTGCTGTCGGTGATCAGCTGGTACAACACCGGCTACCACGTGGTGGGCCGCGAACTGCGGGTGCACGAAGGGCTGCTCTGGCGGCGTACCCGGGCCATCCCGCTGGAGCGGTTGCAGGCCGTGGAGGTGGTCCGCCCGCTGCTCGCCCAGCTCACCGGCCTGGCCGAGCTGCGCCTGGAGGTGGTCGGCGGAGGCAAGACCGAGGCGCCGTTGGCGTACCTCGGAGTGGCCGACGCGGCCCGCCTGCGTGAGCGGCTGCTGACGCTCGCCGGGCGGACGACCCCGCCGCCCCCGCCCGGCGTCACCGCGTCTTTGACGGAACCCGGGACGCCGACGGCCGCGGCGGGACGACCGCTGCACGCGGTGCGCAACCAGAACCTGCTGGTCAGTCAGTTGCTCACCCCGCAGGCGTTCCTGCTCCCGTTCGGCGTGGCCTTCGTCGTGGTGCAGTTCGTCACCGCCGGGTCGTGGTCCTTCGTCGCGGTGGCGAGCACGCTGACCGCGATGGCCGGTGTGCTGCTGCAACCGATCCGCCGGGTGCTCGACGACTGGAACTTCCGGCTGGCCCGCGACGGCGGCACCCTGCGGGTGCACAACGGCCTGCTGGAGACGCGCGCGCAGACCGTGCCGCTGGACCGCGTC
Organism: Micromonospora sp. NPDC005197; assembly: GCF_040608295.1. Classification (NCBI taxonomy): domain Bacteria; kingdom Bacillati; phylum Actinomycetota; class Actinomycetes; order Micromonosporales; family Micromonosporaceae; genus Micromonospora; species Micromonospora sp. NPDC005197. The sequence goes on from NZ_JBEXHY010000185.1 coordinate 964, forward strand.
CAGACCGTGCGGGCCACCTGGCCGCTGCTGTGGCGGGTCAACGACTGGCTGCGGCTGCGGTTGGAGGTGGCCGGCTACTCCGTGGCGGAGGCCGACGACCGCAACCGGCCGGACCGGCTGCTGCCGGTCGGCGACCTGCCGACCGCCACGATGATCGTCGCCGAGGTGCTGCCGGGCGTACGCCTGGACGCACTGACGCTGAGCCCACCACCGCCCCGGACGCGCTGGCTGCACCCGCTCGGGCGCGGCGCGCTCGGGGCGGGCCTGTTCGAGCGGGTCTTCGCCACCCGGTCCGGGCTGCTCACCCGGCAGTTGGCGATCGTGCCGTACGCGCGGATCCAGAGCGTGCGGGTGGTGCAGGGGCCGGTGCAGCGCCGGCTGGGGCTGGCGACCGTGTACGCGGACACCGGCGGCGGCTCAGGCGCGGCCGCCCAGGACCGGGACCTCACCGAGGCGTGGGCCCTGGCAGCCGAGCTGACCACCCGAGCAACCAAAGCCCGCCGCACGCCCTAACCCCACCCCACCCCACCCCACCCCACCCCACCCCACCCCTCCGGTGATCATGAAGTTATTGCCCCGACACGCCGAGCGGACGGCCAATAACTTCATGATCGACGGGGGCAGAGCAAGGCGGGGGCAGGGCTGGGCGGGGCTGGGTTGGTCAGTGGTCGGCGGGTATCGGTGGTTGGTCGCTTGGTGTGGGGTGTCTGTCGGCTGATGGTTCGGGGACGACGGTTTGCCCTGGTGGTTCGTCGGCGGCCCTCGCTCGGCGGGCCCGTAGCGCCGCCCAGCCACGCTCGGCCAGGCCGACGACCAGGTAGGTGAGCCCGACGTACGTCCAGCCCACCAGCACGTCGATCACGTAGTGCTCACCGGAGTAGACCAGGGTGAAGGTCATCGCCAGCGGGTACGCGAGCAGCAGCGGCCACCAGCGGCGACGGGTGGTGGTCAGGAAGAACAGCACCACGAACAGCGCCCACGCCGTGTGCAGAGACGGCATCGCGGCGACCGGGTTCGAGGCGATCTGGCCGGCGTTGAGCACGTTGCCGGCGCCGTGCATGCCGAACGCCTTCCAACCCCGGGTGGAGATCCGGGCGACCTCGGTGAGCAGGCCGTTCTGCGCCGCCCACCACGGCGGGGCGGCCGGGTACACGAAGTAGGTCACCAGGCCGGCGGCGCAGAGGAAACCCCAACGGCGCATGTACGCGGCCCAGCGGCGCCGGTCGCGCAGCCAGAGCACCGCGGCGGCGGTCAGCGCCACCACGAAGTGCGAGAAGTACACCCAGCTCGCCGCGACGTCCCACCAGTGCACCTGCGGGCGGTAGAGGTGCTCCTGCAACCAGATGGTGGGCACCTCCCCGCCGGTGGCCCAGCCGAACATGAACCGGTCGGCGACGATCAGCTCCATGGCGTGCGGGGTGGCCCCGTTGTCGGCGAACCCGCGCGAGAGGTTGTAGACGACGAACAGCAGCACCACCGGCACCCAGTCCCGGGCGAAGCGCAGGTGGCTGCGCCACGGCCGCTCGCTGTTCCAGGCGATGGTCGCCAGCCAGATCCACACGAAGGCGTACGCGGGGTCGGTGGGCAGCCCGATCGCCAGCCAGGCGGCGACGAAGGCGACCGCCCAGATCGTCATGGCGACGATGCGGCGACGGCCCCCGTCCGGGGACGCGGGCGGGTCGGTCCGGGCGGGGGGTTGGGGGTCAGTCACGACGGCCATCGCGGTCAAGGTTAACGACGGGTACGGCATCGACCGACGGGGACCACCCGGCGAAGCCGTGCACACGTGGACGGCGGTCGGTGTGCGGATCGTCGGGCGCGTGCGCGACGGGCTCGGCGAGCACCTAGGCTGACGACCATGCAGGAGCAGCCCGAGCCGGCCTTCGCGCCGGGTCTGACCGCCCAGGTCGAACTGACCGTCACCGACACGGACACCGCCCAGGCGGTCGGTTCGGGGGACGTACCGGTGCTGGGCACACCCCGGGTGCTCGCACTCGCCGAGGCGGCCACCGTCGCGGCCACGGCGGCCACGCTGCCGCCCGGGTCGACAACTGTCGGCACCCGGGTCGAGTTGGAGCACCTCGCGCCGACGGTGGTCGGGCGCACGGTACGGGCGCAGGCGCTGCTCGCGACGGTCGACGGTCGCCGGTTGTCGTTCGAGGTCACCGTCGCGGACGGCGACCAGACGGTGGCCCGGGGCCGGGTCGACCGGATCCTGGTGGACCGGCAACGCTTCGTCGACCGGGCCGGGCGGTCGTCGTGAGCGCCGGGTTCAGCGAGGTCGCCGACCGGGTGTACGTGCTGCGCGAGCCCCTGCTGCGGGTCAACGTCACCCTGGTCGTCGGCGACGACGAGGCGCTGCTGGTGGACACGCTCTCCTCGGCCGGGCAGGCCACCGAGCTGGCCGCCGCCGTCGGGCGGGTCACCGACCGTCCGCTGACGCTCGTCAACACCCACCACCACTACGATCACTGCTTCGGCAACGCCGTCCTGGCCGGCGACCCACCCCGCCCGGTGTACGCGCACGAGCGGGCCGCCGCGGCCCTGCGCGACGAGCCGGAGCGGCTGCGCCGGGAGGCGTACGAGGAGGTGCGCACGGAGCACCCGGAGCTGGCAGCCGAGCTGGCCGACACCCCGCTGCTCGCTCCGACGCACATGGTGCACACGGAAACCACGCTCGACCTGGGTGGCCGGCGGGTCCTGCTGCGGCACCCGGGGCGCGGGCACACCGACGCCGACGTCGTGGTGCACGTGCCCGACGCGGACGTGCTCGTCGCCGGCGACCTGGTGGAGCAGAGCGGCCCGCCCGCCTTCGAGGACTCGTACCCCCTGCAGTGGCCGGACGCGGTCGCGGACCTGCTGCGGCTGACCACCGCGCGCACGGTGGTCGTGCCGGGCCACGGCGACCCGGTGGACGTCGGGTTCGTCCGCGCCCAGCACGCCGAACTGGCGCGACTGGCCTGGCTGATCCGCGCCGCGCACACCGGCGACGCGCCACCGGAGCGGGTGGCCGCCGAGGCGCCCTTCGGGGCCCGTGCCGCCCTGATCGCCGCCCGCCGCGGCTACAACGAGCTCAACGGCACCGTCTAGCTGCCGAAGCGGCGCTCGACGTCGGTGCGGGTGGGCATGGCGGTGGCGCCGCCCGGGGATTCGCAGACGAGGCCCGCCACCCGCAGCGCGAAGGCCATCCGCTCGACCCAGCCCGCCGGGTCGTCGGGCTCGCCGTCGAGAAGCAGGTCGGCGATCAGCGCGGCCATGACCGAGTCGCCGGCGCCGGTGGCGTCGATGGCGTTGACCTTGGGGGCCCGCACCCGTACCGGATCCGCACCGGCGGCGGCCAGCACCGCGCCGGCCGCACCGAGCGTCACCACCACCGTGGCCGCGCCCAGCTCACGCAGGTACGCGGCCACCCCCTCGACCGGCTCGCGCGGGTAGAGCAGCGCGGCGTCGGCGGTGCTCAGCTTGACCAGGTGCGCGCCCGCGGCGAACTCGGCCACCACCTCGCGCAGCCCCTCCAGCGCGGCCGGCCCGTCGAGCAGGTGGGGGCGTACGTTCGGGTCGAAGACGCGCAGCCCGGCGGCGAGCGACCAGGCCCGGCGCGCGGCGGCCAGGGTGCGCGGTTGCACCAGCACGACCGAGCCGCAGTAGAGCACGTCCGCGCCCTCCAGCAGCGCCAGGTCCAGCTCGTCGGCGCCGAGCAGGCTGTAGGAGGGCGGCTCGCCGTAGAAGCGGAAGTCGGGTTCCGGCCCGTCGTACGTGACCACCGCGAGCGCGGTCGACGCCGGCACCGTGACCGCACCGGCGAGACCGACGCCGACATCGGTCAGGAAGCCGCGAATCCGCCCGCCCAGCACGTCGTCGCCGAGCGAGCCGACGAACTGCGCCGCACCGCCGAGCCGGGTCACCCCGACGGCGACGTTGAGCGGCCCACCGCCGATCGCCTGCCGGTAGACCCGTTCCCCGTCGCGCTCGGTGTCGAGCAGGTCGACGAGCGCCTCGCCGAACACCACCGCGTACCCCATCGAAGTCCCTTCGTCGTCAGCCGGCAGCGTCCCGGCGTGCCGCACGCCGGCCCGCCGAGGGAACGATCGGGCGGACATGGTCCGCTGGCACCAGGCTGGCACAACGGACGCCCTGCTGGGCGGCGAAGACGCGGTACCGGTGCGGCGTCAGCCCGGGTGGTGGATCGGCCCGTCGAGCGCGGACAGGGGCCGGCCGCTGCCGCCCCAGCGGGCGGCGACGATCTGCGCGGCGACGCTCACCGCGGTCTCCTCGGGCGTACGACCGCCGAGGTCCAGCCCGATCGGTGAGGCGAGCCGGTCGAGCTGCTCCGGGCTGAGCCCGGCCTCGCGCAGCAGCTTGTGCCGCTCGTCGTGGGTGCGCCGTGACCCCATCGCGCCGACGTACGCCAACGGTTGGCGCAGGGCCAGCGCCAGCAGCGGCACGTCGAACTTCGGGTCGTGGGTGAGCACGCAGACGACGGTGCGCGCGTCGACCCGGCCAGCGTCGACCTCGGCCCGCAGGTAGCGGTGCGGCCACTGCACCACCACCTCGTGCGCGTCCGGGAAGCGCCGCCCGGTGGCGAAGACGGCCCGGGCGTCGCAGACGGTCACCTGGTAGCCGAGGAACGCGCCGATCCGGGCCACCGCGGCCGCGAAGTCGATCGCCCCGAAGACGATCATCCGGGGCGCGGTGGCGTACGCGGCCACGAAGAGGCTGAGGCCGGCGCCCCGGCGCTGCCCGTGGTAGCCGTACCGGAGCACGCCGCTGCGCCCGGCGGCGAGCAGTCCGAGCGCGTCGTCGGTCGCGGCGTCGTCCAGCCGGTCGTCGCCGAGCGAGCCGGTCACCTGCCCACCGGTCAGCACCAGCCGTCGGCCCAGTCGCCCCGCCGGGTCGGTCGGGGCCGCGCCCGGGGGGTCGCCGGCGTCGGCGGCCACGCAGGTGATGACCGCGGCCGGTTCGCCGGCCCGTCGCGCGGCGGCGACCGCGTCCAACTGCGCGAGGGCGCCGCCGTCGATCCGCTCCACGAACACGTCCAGCATCCCGCCGCAGGTCAGGCCCACGGCGTACGCCTCGTCGTCGCTGACGCCGTAGTGGACCAGCTCGGGTACGCCGGTGTCGAGCACGTGGCGGGCGCGCTCGTAGAGGTCGGCCTCGACGCAGCCGCCGGAGACGCTGCCGGTGACCGTGCCGTCGGCGGCCACGAGCATGGCGGCGCCGGGCGGCTGGGGCGCCGATCGCCAGGTGGCGACGACGGTGGCCAGGGCGACCGGCTCGCCGGCGCGGCAGCGGCGGTGCAGGTCGTCGAACACGTCGGACACGCGCTGCCGCCTCCTTCGTCTCGTCGCCGTCCGGTCCCGCCGTACGACCGACAGGGCGAGGTGCGCCGCCCCGACGCGGGAGATCTGCCCGGACGGCCGTCGTCGCCGTGGGGATGCAGACCATCACTATAGGAGAGATCCCGCCGATCCGATCCGGAGACGGGTGAGCCGACGACGGCACGACGGGCCGCGTCACCCGCGTTTTCACACATCGAGGATCGACTATTGCGTCGGCGACGGTCGCGTGGTGGGATGACGCGTACCGGGCGGTGCGAGGGCTGCCGCGCCGCCGGTTGCCGGGTTGGTTCGACGCGAGGGCACCGGTCCAGGACAGGACCGTTGATGGCGTGTGTCCGCTGGCCGCTCTTCGGCCGGGGCACGTCACTGTGATCGCCGCAACCGCCCGCACGGCGCTGCGACGACACCACAACCCCACCCGATTGCGGCGGGGCGGCTCGGGCGGCACGCCTCGCGAGTCAGGAGAACCCGTGAACCGTTCCCGTACGGCCGCGTTGCTCACCGCGGCCCTTACCCTCGCGCTGGGCGCCGTAGGCCTGGCGTCCAGTCCGCAACCGGCCGCCGCGCACGGCGCGGCGATGACGCCGGGCGCCCGGACCTACCTCTGCTGGCAGGACGGCCTCAGCCAGACCGGCGAGATCAAGCCGAACAACCCCGCGTGCGCCGCCGCGGTGGCGCAGAGCGGGACGAACTCGCTCTACAACTGGTTCAGCGTGCTGCGCTCGGACGCCGGTGGTCGCACCACCGGCTTCATTCCGGACGGGCAGCTGTGCAGTGGTGGCAACACCGGCTACCGGGGCTACGACCTGCCCCGCACCGACTGGCCGCTGACCCACCTGACCTCCGGCGCGCGACTGGACTTCCGGTACAGCAACTGGGCGCACCACCCGGGCACCTTCTACTTCTACGTCACCAAGGACAGCTGGAGCCCGACCCGGGCGCTGGCCTGGAGTGACCTGGAGGAGCAGCCGTTCCTGACGGTGACCAACCCGCCGCAGCGCGGCGGCGTCGGCACCAATGACGGTCACTACTACTTCAGCGGCAACCTGCCGTCGGGCAAGAGCGGCCGGCACATCATCTACTCCCGCTGGGTGCGCTCGGACTCGCAGGAGAACTTCTTCGGCTGCTCCGACGTCGCCTTCGACGGCGGCACCGGCCAGGTGACCGGTGTGGGTCCGGGCGGCTCGAACCCGCCCACCACCCCGCCGCCGACCACGGCTCCGCCCACCACGCCGCCGCCGACCACCCCGCCGCCGACCACGCCTCCGCCCACGACGCGGCCGCCGACCACCCCGCCGCCGACCACGCCGCCGCCGTCGACCGGTGACTGCATGGCCGTCTACAAGGTGACCAGCGCCTGGCAGGGCGGTTTCCAGGGCGAAGTCACGATCATGAACCACGGCAGTACGCCGTTCGCCGGCTGGACCGCGAGCTGGACCTGGCCCAACGGGCAGGTGATCAATCAGATCTGGAGCGCCACTCAGACGACGTCCGGCGCCTCGGTGACGGCGACGAACGTCTCGTACAACGGCACGGTCGCACCCGAGGGCACGACCACGTTCGGCTTCCTGGCCAGCAGCACAGGAACGAACGGCATCCCGACGGTGACCTGCGCGCGCCGCTGAGGTTCCCTGAAATGATCAAGAGGTTTGCGTCACCCGGAGTCACT
>NZ_JBEXHY010000186.1:0-7954 GCF_040608295.1 Micromonospora sp. NPDC005197
GGGCCGGTGCCGGAGCCGGTGATGCTGCCGGTGAACAGGGTTTGGGCGGCGGACCAGCCGTTGGGGTTGGTGGGGTCGGTGGAGGTGCGGTAGGAAAAGGCGGTGCCGCCCCACTGGTAGGCCAGGACCCAGATGTTGCGGGGGGCGAAGTAGAAGAGTGTGGGTGCGACGGTGGCGTTGTTCATGGTGTTCTGGCTGGCGGAGGCCATCTCGGACCAGTTGGTGAACAGGCCGAAGTTCATCGAGCCCCACCGGGTGCCGGTGTCGTGGGTGGTGGCGTAGACCAGTTGCCGTCCGTTGTAGGGGGCGACGGTGAAGTCCTTGAGTGACACCCAACCCGACTTCGGCTGCGCCAACGCGCCGGTCGACGACCACCGGTACGACGACGGCAGATCACACGTGCCGCCCGGGGGCGGCGTGGTGGGCGGTGGCGTGGTGGGCGGTGGGGTCGTCGGCGGTGCGGGCGTGTCGGTCACCGGTGGCGTCGGCGTGGTGCCACCGTTGCAGGTCACGCCGTTCAGGGCGAAGCTCGTCGGGGCCGGGTTGCTGCTCGTCCAGGACCCGTTGAAGCCGAACGACACCGTGCCGTTGGTCGCGACCGAACCGTTGTAGCTCACGTTGCGCGCGGTCACCGCCGCACCGCTCTGCGTCAACGTCGTGTTCCACGACTGCGTCACCGTCTGCCCGGCGCTGTACGACCACGTCAACGTCCAACTGCTCAACGGATCACCGAGGTTCGTGATCGTCACGTTGGCACCGAACCCGCCCTGCCACTGCGACGACACGGCGTAGTTCACCGAGCAGCCCGCTGCGGCGGCACCGGCCGGCATCGCCACGACGACCGTGGCCGACGCCAGCAACGCGACACCGGCCGAGACGAGGCCGACATTGGTCGCTCTAAATATGGTCATCAAGCACCCTCCTGACGGGATGGCGGCCTCCACATTCGTGGGAATCATTGTTAGGTGAGCGTTAACAGCCGCGTCGGGTATGTTACGGGAGCGCTCCCAAACCATCAACCTCGATGCCTTGAAGGCGTCGGACCGTCATCGTGGGCCCTCCGAACAGGCCGGCACGGCCGCCCCGGTGCGCTGCACGCAGGACGGCCGTGCCGGTCCTCGGACGTCGTGCGAACGGCGACCGAGGCGTCGTCAGCCGACGCTGCCGGTGACCGTGCCACCGGACTTGGTCAGCCGGTAGGTGATCTGCGTTCCGCTCCAGAAATGGAAGGTGAGAATGACCGGACCATCGTTGACCTCGGCGAAGAACTCGGGCTTCAACAGGATCGTGTTCGCCGCGTAGTCAGGCTGGAAGGTGCTCCAGAACTCCTTGTAGGTGGTCCAGTTCGCCGGCCCGGCGGCAGAGCCGTCGGCGTACCTGGCCTCCATCGTGGCGAGCTGGTCACCTCGGAACTGGGTGGGGATGGTGAAGGAGGCGGTCGTCCCGGTGGCGGCGGCCTGGGTCGGCGGGTCGTAGGAGATGATGCTGATCTGCCACGGCACGCCCTGCGAGAAGCGGGCCTCGATGGTCGCGTTCACACCGGGGGCGCGGTTGCCGACCAGCCGGGTCAGCGCCGAGCTGGTCAGGGTGAGCGTGGTCCCGGAGACCGTGTAGTCGGTGTCGTTGACGAGGTTGGTGCTGCCCTGCCGCAGTCCCTGGAACGAGGCGCCGTTCAGGTTCAGCGTGAGGGTCCTGCTGGTGATGGTGCCGGTGCGGCGTACGTAGACCTGATCCGAGGAGGCCGTGGCCGACCTGGTGGTCACGCTCGTCTTCATCAGTGCCAGCAGGCCCGGGTCCCGCCACTGCAGGGTGTTGCGGTTGAGGAACGACCCCGCGTCCCAGAGCATGGTGGTGAACTTCCTGATCCGGGCCTGGTAGCCGACGGCCTCGAAGAACTTCAGCAGCTCGCCGCGTTCGATGATGCCGGGTCGGGTGTAGTCGTAGCTGAGCAGACCCCACTCGCCCACGATCACCGGTACACCCCGCGCCGCGAAGGTGTTGCGCACCCGGTCGAAGCCGTCGACCATGTCCTGCTCGACGTTGGTGTCGTAACGGGTACCGCCGGCGATGTTCACGCTGAACGGCCACCACCCGTAGAAGTGGACGGTCGCCGCGATGTTGCGGTCGTTCAGCTGCGCGATCGTGGCCGCCAGCGCGTCGAGCTGAGCCTGGTTGGAGTTGGTGTTGAGGGTGGGCAGCACCAGCAGTCGGGTGGCGTTGTTCCCGCCGGACTGGCGGACGAGGCGGACGAACGCGACGTGGAGCTCGCGCAGCACCTCGTCGCTCTGGGCGTCGCCCGAGGTGCCGGTGAACTGCGGTTCGTTGATGTTCTCGAAGACGAGCTTCGACGAGTGGTCGCGGAACCTCGTGGCGATCTGGGTCCACAGCGCGGTGTAGCGGTTCATCACGTTCGTGCGGTCGCCCGGGTAGCCGTTGATCCACTGCCAGGAGTCGTGATGGAGGTTGATCATCACGTACAGGCCCTCGGCCAGCGACCAGTCGACCACCTGCTGGACCCGGCTCAACCAGACCGGGTCGATGGTGTACGTCGGCGCCGGACCATGGTGGTTGCTCCACGTGATCGGGATCCGGATGCTGTTGTACCCCTGTGCCCGTACCTCGTGCAGCATGGCCTGGGTGATCAGCGGATTGCCCCATGCGGTCTCGTCCGGGATGGCGTCGAGGGTGTTGCCCACGTTCCAGCCGGGCTGCATCGCCGCCACCGTCGCCGCCGCGTCACCGCCGGGTGACGGGGACGGAGACGTGGACGGGGATGTCGTCGGCGTCGGGGACGGGGTGACGGTCGGGGTCGGGGACGGCGTGCCGCCCACACTCCCGGTGCACGTGACGCCGTTGAGGGCGAACGAGGCCGGCGCGGTGTTGCTGCCCGTCCAGGACCCGTTGAAGCCGAAGGAGACGGAGGCGTTCGTGCCGATGGCGGCGTTGTAGCTCACGTTCTTCGCGGTGACCTGGTCGCCCGAGGAGGTGACGGTGGCGTTCCACGCCTGGGTCACCCGCTGGCCGAACGGGAAGGCCCAGCTCAGGCTCCAGCCGTTGACCGCGTCACCGAGGTTGGTGACCTTCACGTCGGCGGTGAAGCCGCCCTGCCACTGGGACGGGACGGCATACGCCACTTGGCAGCCGGCCGCGGCCTGGGCGTTGCCGGCGACCATCATGCCCGCGGTGACCATCAGGGCCACCGCGCCGGCGACCAGGCCGACCCGTCGCCGTGTTCGTGGGAAACCGTGCGAACTCATCAGGAGACTCCTCGCCATGCTGGCGCTGTGGTGAATGGGGTGTCGACGTTCGCCGGCCGTCGGCCACCCGGTCCTGACGGGTCGAGGTGTGCCCGGACGGGGGCCTGGCACCCGGCGACCGCATGCGGGATGGCGAATGCGCGATGCCCGTGCGCGTGGGGCCGTGGTCGCCTGGACGACGCGGCCGGGAACGTGGATTGCGCGGACACTGCCCGAGGGTCCGCGCGAGCGGCGAGGCTCCCGCAACGATCGCTATGTTATCGATAACATAGTCATTCACCGATTGATGGGCAAGATATGCCCGCCCCGTTCACTGCAATTCGTACTCCAGCATGAAGACACCGCCGGTCAGGTTGTTGAGCATGGCTGCCACGCCCGCCCGATGGCGGCCGCGCAGCGCTCGGCCGTGAACGAGCCCGCGTCGTACGACGAGGACATGCCGAGCACTTCGCCACACCGTCGAAACACGCCCTCGGGGGTGCACCGACTGCGGCCGGTCGCCCTTGTGGGTGAACGGCACCGAGCACCGGGCCGGGCTCGCCGCCGAGCCGGCATGCTGCGACGGTGACGCCGGCCCGGAGAGGAAGCCCACATGGTTGACGCGGACGTGCCAGAGCGGATGCAGGCTGCGGCGCTGGACGAGTTCGGCGGGCCGGAGGTGATCACCCTGCGGAAACTTCCGGTACCCGAGGCCGCCGCCGACGAGGTGCTGATCAAGGTCCTGAGCGCCGGCGTGGGCGTGTGGGACGTCTACGAGCGGCAGGGCATGCTGGTGCCCGAGGGCACCGAGTTTCCGATCGTGCCCGGCCCGGACGGCGCCGGAACCGTCATCGCGGTCGGCAGCCAGGTGACCGATCTCGCGGTGGGTGACCTGGTCTACGCCGCCGCCACCAGCCGACCGAAGGGCGGCTTCTACGCCGAGTACGCGGCCGTCAAGGCCGAGTACGTCGCGAGGCTGCCCGACGGTGTGCCGGCCGAGCACGCCGGTGCGATGCCCACCGACGCGCTGACCGCGCTGGCCGGGCTGGACACCCTCAGCCTGCCGCCGGGCGCCTGGCTGTTGATCTTCGGTGCGAGCGGTGGGCAGGGCCACCTGGCCGTGCAGTTGGCCAAGCGACAGGGGCTCAACGTGATCGCGGTGGCCTCCGGCAGCGACGGGGTCGCACTGATGACCCGCCTCGGCGCCGACGTGTCTCTCGACGGCCACGCCGACGCCGACGAGGTGCTCGCGACGATCCGGGACGCGGCCCCGGAAGGAGTGGACGGCATCCTGGCGATGGCCGGCGGGAAGACGCTGGACCGGCTCACCGAGACGCTGTCCGACGGCGGGGTCGTCGCGTACGCCCACGGGGTGCGGCCGGAACCGCGCGAACGGTCCGGTGTGTCGGTCCGGGCGTACGACGGTGTGGCCAACCGCGGACAGTTGCAGCGCCTCAACGAACTCATCGAGGCCGGGCCGTTCGTGGTGCACGTCGCCGAGACGTTCCCGCTGGGCAAGGTGCGGGAGGCGCACAAGCGCCTGGAGAGCTCCTACCTGGGCAAGCTGCTGCTGACGATCGCCTGAGGGTCAACCGACGCGCTGTTGCGGGACGCGTACCGAAGCCATCCCGGCCGCCGTCGCGGCCTGGATGCCCAGGTCGGTGTCCTCGAAGACCAGGCAGGAGCCCGGGGGCACGCCGAGCTGCCGCGCCGCGAGCAGGAACGCCTCCGGGTCGGGCTTGGCCCGCGTGTAGTCCTCGGCGCACACCAGCACGTCGAAGCGGTCCAGCAGACCGAGCGCGTCGAGGGAGGCGGTGACCGTGGCCCGGGTGCTGCCGGAGACGACGGCGAACGGCACCCGGCGGTGCGCGTCGTGGATGTGCGCCACCACCTCGGGCACGGCGGCGACCTGCGGCAGCAACTCCTGGTAGATGCGCTCGCGGTTCTCGACGACGGTCGCCACCGGCATCGCCAGACCCTGCCGCTCGTTCAGCTCGACGATGATGTCGGCGGTCGGCCGGCCACCCCAGGCGTAGAAGAGGTCCTCCGGGAACTCGCAGCCCCACTCGTCGAGCGCCCGCCGCCACGCCACGTAGTGCAGCGGCATCGAGTCGACGATGGTGCCGTCGCAGTCGAACAGGTACGCGGCGAACTCACCGGGCGGCAGAGGCAGAGTCATCGAGGAAGGGTACAGCGGGAATCCGCTCACTCCTCGCTGACGGATGCCAGCCGACGCAGCAGGTCCGCACGTTCCGGCTCGGTGCCGACCAGCGCCAACGCGTCCCGGTACGCCGCATCGCCAGCAGGGTCGTTCTGCGCCCCCCGGGGGCACGTCGGGTCTCCCCGTGGCAACGAGGAAACCCGACATGCCCACGTCAGGCCGGGGCGTCCGTCCGGCGCCGGGTCCGCTCGGCCCGCCGCCGCATCTGCTGGTACGCCCCGGTCAACCCCATCGCCCGGCGTACCTCGGTCAGGGTCTGGCGTACCTCCTGCCGGGTCCGCTCGGTGCCCTCGACGATCAGCCGATCGACAAGTCCCCGCTCGGCCTCGATCGCGGCCCGGCGCTCCCGGATCGGCGCCAGGAACGTCTCCAGCGCGACGACCAGCCGCTCCTTGACCTCCACGTCACCCACCCGCCCGGCCCGGTAACGGTCGGCCAGGTCGGCCACCTCGGCACGGTCCGGGTTGAACACCTCGTGGTACGCGAAGACCGGGTTGCCCTCCACCGTCCCCGGCACGTCGGCCCGCACCCGGCTCGGGTCGGTGTACATCCCGCGCACCTTGCGGCGCACCGTCGCCGCGTCGTCCGACAACGCGATCGTGTTGCCCCGACTCTTGCTCATCTTGGCCGTGCCGTCGGTGCCCACCAGACTGGGCGTGTCCGCCGGGATCAGCTCGGGCACCGGGAACACCGCCCCGTACAGGTGGTTGAAGCGGCGGGCGATCTCCCGGGTCACCTCGACGTGGGCGGCGTTGTCCCGGCCGACCGGGACCACCTCCCCCTTCACGCACAGGATGTCCGCCGCCTGGAGCACCGGATAACCGAGCAGCCCGTACGGCATCTCCTCCTTGCCCGCGTCGCGGGCCATGTCCTTCAACGAGGGCACCCGTTCCAGCCGGGGAACGGTCACCAGGTTCTGCAGAAGGGTGTTGAGGTCGCCGACCTCCGGAATGGCCGACTGGAGGTAGAACGTGGCACGCGCCGAGTCGACGCCGGCGGCGAGGATGTCGGTCACCATCTCGCGGGCGTTGCCGGAGACCTGGTCGATGTCCTCCCGGCGGTTGCGGGTGGTCAGCATGTGCAGGTCAGCGATGATGAAGAAGCTCTCGTAGCGCTGGTGCAGCCGCACCCGGTTGGCGATGCTGCCGACGTAGTGGCCAAGGTGCAGGCGGCCGGTGGGCCGGTCGCCGGTGAGCATTCGTGCGATGGACATGGCGAGGTGCCTCTCATGCGGGTGGGTGGGTCACGCGTGGGCGCGCGCCGAGTGGGGCGAACAGGCCCCCTCGGTAAGCGGAAACAGGGCTCAGCGAGCCGTCCGCCATCGCGCGCCGGCGCGGTACCGCAGACCACCGGCACGGAGTACGTCCAGGAAGTGCTCACGGCCGTCGCCGGAGCTGGCCGGGACCGTGGGCACGACACCGCACGGCAGGCCGTCGACCACATCGACCGCCTCCGACACGCAACTGCCCGTCCGGACCACGGCCTCACGTTACCCGGGGGACGGTCCTGAGCTGTCCTCCTTCGCACTGCCCACCCCGGCGTGGCCGGACACGGGCTGCTTGGAGTGCCAGCTCCGGTCGGCGGCGCGCGGTCCGGGCGTCGCGTCCGTTGCGTCCTTGGCCAGCTCGCGGATCGGGTGCGCTGGCATACTCGGCTGCCATGGTGCTGTCGCGAGGGTGGGCTCTCTTCCTGGTCGGGGTCGGGATCTGGACCTGGGTGATCTGGCCGAGGTTCGCCGTCGCCATCTGGCAGGACCCGCGATCATGGGCCTCCGGCACGGTGGCCGACGGCGCCACGACCAGCTTCCTGTGGGTGCACGCTCTGCTGATCGCCGCGTCCCTGGCCATCGGGACCACCGTCGGTGTGCTCGGCATCCGAGCCTGGTCCGCCGCCCGCCGACGGCAGGCGTCCTGACCTCCGCCGCTGCTCGGCGAGGCTTCCGGATGGCTGATCCGACGCGGAGGGGAATCAGTGTGACGCGGGACGCTACCCCCCGATTTGACGATCAAACCCACGGACGCGTAACTTTCTCTCTGCCAGCGCGGAACGGGGCAAACAGGGCGAAAGACCTGGAGCACCGGATCGGGCAGGCAGCCGGGTCAGGCAGGGGTTCGCCTCTGCGGGCACGGTTCGGGCGGGGCTCACCGGATCAGCCGCGAGGCGGATTTGGCGCAGCGGAACCGACCGGGTAAGGTTCACGACCGGCAGGGCACCGGGCGAGACTGCGGGACACCGCAGCGGCCGGCCTGCCAAATCCGACGACCTGACGCAGCGGTTCGCTGCTGCGTGAGTGCGCCGGGACCAACCCGTACGAAGCACGACAGACCGGGACACACGGTTTGACACGGCGAAGACGGTGAGGTAACGTAGTAAAAGTGCCCGGCGCGAGAGCGGCGGGGACGCGGTACGAAAAGCCCCGGGATGGTGGCCCACTGGTTGGGTCTTCTGATCGGTGTGTGGTTGTTCTTTGAGAACTCAACAGGGTGCTTGTAAAGCC
>NZ_JBEXHY010000187.1:0-7928 GCF_040608295.1 Micromonospora sp. NPDC005197
GCCGAGGCCTCCTCGGCCCGGCTCCAGCCGGCCGGCTCGGCCTCGTACTGTGCGGCGGCTTCCGGGGCCTCCCGCTCGGCATACGCCGGCTGCTCGGGGATCGGGGGGTACTGCGTCGACGGCGCGTAGTCGGCCGGCGGGGCGGCGGCGAGGCTGGCGCCCGGCACGCGCTGCTCCTGCGGCGGTAGCGGCACCGCGTTGGCGGGTGAGATGCCGGGCGCGGGCGCCGGCTGGTAGGCCGGCGGCTCGTCGGCCCGGTCGGCGTCCCAGCCGCCTCGCGACTGGGCTTCCGCCTCGGCGCGGCCCCACACCTCGCCCGGCGCCCACGGCTGAACCTCCGCGACGCCGGGGTTGGCCTGCACCGGGTTGTCCGGGCCGGCGGCGGCCCAGCCGGGCGTCGCGTCGCTGCCGGGCACGCTGACGCTGGCCCGGGCGGCCGCAGGGCCGGCCTGCTCGGCCTGGGGCCAGGCGGTCGGTTCCGGACGCTCGGCCGGCTGGTCCTGGGGTGCGAGCACCCAGTCCGGCTGCTGCGGGCGGCCCTCGGCGGCACCCCAGGCGGCGGGCTGCGGGGCCTCTTCCTGCGCGGGCCAGTTCGCCGCCGGGACCTGGGCCGCGCCACGGGAGCCGGCCGACTCGGACTGCCCCCAGCCGGGGGACGGCTGCTCGGCCTGCCCGGCGGGCTGGCCCCAGGTCTGCGGGGCCTGCTCGGCTGGCGTCCAGACGGGCTGATCATCCCGTGCGGCGGCGGCGCCGACGGCCCAGCCACCGGACCCGGACGGGTCGTCCTGCGGGCCGGCTGCGCCGGATCGGCCGGCGGGCTGCGCCGGATCGGCGTGCCACTCACCGGCGGGCGGGCTGGTCTGCCCCGACCCAGCCCATCCGCCGGAGCGGGACGGGTCGTCCTGGGCGGCGGGCCACGCGGCGGTGGCCGGGGGCACCTGCGCGGCGCCCCGGGCGGCCGGCTGGGCCGGTGCCCAGTCGGGCTGCTCCGGGGAACCGGCGGCCCAGGCGGGCGCGGCCTGCTCGGGCGGCGTCCAGCCCTGCTGCGGGGGAGTCCATCCGGCGGGCTGCGCCTGCTCCGGCGCGGCACCGCCGGTGGCCCACGCGGGCTGCGCCGGGTCGCTGGACTGCGGTGCGGCGGCGGCACCCCAGGCGGGGTTCGGCTGCTGCTCGGACTGGGTCGCCCAGGCCGGGGCGGACGGGTTCGGCCGCGCGGGTGGCGGGGGCGCCCAGCCCATTTCGGGGCCGGTGGCGTTGTAGCCGTTGTCCGGCTGCGCCGGGCGGTCGCCGTACGGCGCCGGTCCGCCGGCGCCCGGTGACACCTCGTCCGGCTCCTGGCCGGGGCGGTGCGGGCCCTCGGACGTCATGGGTGCGCCTCCTCCATCACATGTCGGCCGCCGGTGCCGATCGGTCTCCTCGGCATGGCTGCCGGCGTCACCGGCGTACCGCCGTGCCGGCTCCCCGCACCGTATCCGGTGGCCGCACGAGGCGTCCAAGGAGCACCGGTCGTCACTCCCCGTCGCCGGGTGGTGTCGAGCAGCTTCTATCGGCTCGGCGTCGGCCGGGCCGGCGGGCGGCGACCGAAGCCCACCGTACCGGGCGCTGCGGCAGCACGGAATCCCGGTGTCAGGTGCTGGCGCAACGCCGATGGCCCATCCGGTGAGCCGGATGGGCCATCGATCTGGAGGAGGTGAGGAATGTCGTGGAGCGTCAGCTCATGTGACGCTGGGCGATGACGAGGAGTTCCTCGCGAACGGCCGGCGAGTTGGCCGAGCGCAGCGCGTGCTCGATGGCACGGGCGCGGCGGTTGGCGTCGCGGTGGTTGCGGATTCGCTCGATCATGCTCATTTGGTGGGTCCTCCTGGCTATTCGGTTGTCGGCCCCTGATGCATCTATTCAACCGCAGAACTCGGCCAACTTCCATCGATTATTAGGTGAGCTGGGACACCTGCCTAACAATCAAAGGTCAAGGGGGCTTGTGGCCGACGGTTTCGTCGCTCAACGGACACGGCCGGTGTGCCGGGCGTTAACCCGTGGCACACCGGCCGTGGCTGGCGTTTCGGACCGGTCAGGTCCAGGCGAGCAACGCCGCCTCGGGGTCGGCGAGGAAGTCGCCGATGTCGCGCAGGAACTTCGAGCCCAGCTCACCGTCGATGATCCGGTGGTCGAAACTCAGACCCAGCGTGGTGACCTGCCGCGCCTTGACCTTGCCCTTGTGCACCCACGGCATCTCCCGCACCGCGCCGAAGGCGAGGATCGCCGACTCGCCCGGCGGCAGGATCGGCGTGCCCGTGTCCACCCCGAACACCCCGACGTTGGTGATGGTCAGGGTGCCGCCGGACATGTCCGCGGGCGAGGTGCGGCCGGACTTCGCCGTCTGCACCAGGCCGTTCAGCGCGTCGGCCAACTCCCGCAGCGAGAGCCGGCCGGCGTCCTTCACGTTCGGCACGATCAGGCCGCGCTCGGTGGCCGCCGCGATGCCGAGGTTGACGTACTCCTTGACCACGATCTCGTCGCCGGCCCAGGTCGAGTTGACCATCGGGTGCCGCTTGACCGCCAGCAGCACGGCCTTCGCCACCAGCAGCAGCGGCGAGACCCGGACGTCGCGCCACTCCCGCCGGCCCCGCAGGCGCTCCAGCGCCTTCATCGCCCGGGTCACGTCGACGGTCAGGAACTCCGTCACGTGCGGAGCGGTGAACGCCGAGCGGGACATGTTCTCGGCGGTGAGCTTGCGGACGCCCTTGACCGGGATGCGCTGCTCACGGTCGGCGCCGAAGCTCGCGACGCTCGTCGCGGCCCGGGTGACCGCGACCGGCTCGGCCGCCGCCACGAAACCGCTCACCGCCTGCTGTACGTCCTCCCGGGTGATCGAGCCCAGCGGCCCCGACCCGGTCAGCGTGCTCAGGTCGACGCCGAGGTCCTTGGCGAGCTTGCGTACCGGCGGCTTGGCCAACACGAGCCCGCCCGGCACCGGACCGCCGTTCCCGTTGCGGACCGGCTCCGGCGTGACCGGCTGCGGTGCGACCGGTGCCGGCGCGACCGGCGCCTCGGCCTGCGCCGGTACGGCACCCTTGCGGGGCCGGCGCTTCGCGGCGGTGGTACGCGGGCCGTAGCCGACGAGCACCGCCGTCCGCCCGCCCGGGGCGGCACCGCCGATCAGGCCCGGCTCGATCATGCCCTCGGCCGGGGCCAGCTCCACGGCCGCCAGCGAGGCCGCCGACGGGGTGGGCAGGTCGCCGGTGGGCGTGGCCGTGGTCGACGCGGTGGTGTCCAGCGGGCCCGCGCCCGGGTCGGTGTCGATCGCAATGATCGGCGTACCGACCTCGACAGTGGTGCCCTCCGGGTGGTGGATCGCCTGCACCTGCCCGGCCCACTTCGCCGGGATCTCCACCGCCGCCTTGGCCGTCTCGACCTCGACGATCGGTTGGTTCAGCTCGATGGTGTCGCCGACCTTGACCAGCCAGGCCAGGATCTCGCCCTCGGTCAGCCCCTCGCCCAGGTCGGGCAGGTTGAACGTCTTGATCCGGGACATGCCGCTCACCAGCCGAAGGTGCGGTCGACGGCGTCGAGCACCCGGTCGAGGTCGGGCAGGTACTCCTCCTCCACCCGGGCGGCCGGGTAGGGGGTGTCGAAGCCCGTGACCCGCAGCACCGGCGACTCCAGGGAGTAGAAGCACTCCTCGGTGATCCGGGCGGCCAGCTCGGCGCCGAGGCCGATGTTGGACGGCGCCTCGTGCACCACGACCGCGCGGCCGGTGCGCTTCACCGACTCGTAGGCGGCGGCGAGGTCCAGCGGGGACAGCGAGCGCAGGTCGATGACCTCCAGCTCCCGGCCGTCCTCGGCGGCGGCCGTCGCGGCCTCCAGGCAGGTCCGCACCATCGGCCCGTACGCCAGCAGGGTCACGTCGGTGCCGGGCCGCACCACCCGTGCCGAGTGCAGGGGGTACGCGCCGGACAGCGGCGCGTCCAGGTCGACCTGGCCCTTCTCCCAGTACCGCCGCTTGGGCTCCAGGAAGACGATCGGGTCGTCCGAGGCGATGGCCTGCTGGATCATCACGTAGGCGTCCTGCGGGTTGGCGCAGGTCACCACCTTCAGGCCGGCGGTGTGGGCGAAGTACGCCTCCGGCGACTCGGAGTGGTGCTCGACCGCGCCGATGCCACCGCCGTACGGGATCCGGATGACCATGGGGATGCTGAGCCGGCCGCCCGAGCGGTAGTGCATCTTCGCCACCTGCGACACGATCTGGTCGTACGCGGGGTAGACGAACCCGTCGAACTGGATCTCGCAGACCGGCCGGTAGCCACGGATGGCCAGGCCGACGGCGGTGCCGATGATGCCGGACTCGGCCAGCGGGGTGTCGATCACCCGCTGGTCGCCGAAGTCCTTCTGGAGCCCGTCGGTGATCCGGAAGACGCCGCCGAGCTTGCCGACGTCCTCGCCCATGATGATGACCTTGGGGTCGGTCTCCAGGGCGCGGCGCAGGCCGGTGTTGAGGGCCTTGCCGAGGGTGAGCGTCTCCGTGGCCATCAGTGGGCGCTCCCCTCGAACGACTCCATGTAGCGGTTGAACTGCGCACGCTGCTCGTCGAGCAGCGGCGACCCGTTGGGGTAGACGTGGTCGAACATCGTCACCGGCTCCGGGTTGGGCATGGTGAGCACCCGCTCGCGCAGGTGCACCGCCTCGCGGCGGGCCTGCTCGTCGACCTCGGCGAAGAAGGCCCCGTCGGCGATCTGCTGCTTTTCCAGGAAGGCCTTGACCCGGATGATCGGGTCCTTGGCCTGCCACGACTCCACCTCGCTGGCGATCCGGTAACGGGTCGGATCGTCGGAGGTGGTGTGTGCGCCCATCCGGTAGGTGTACGCCTCGATCAGGCTCGGCCCCTGCCCGTGCCGGGCGTTGTCCAGCGCCGTGCGGGTGACCGCGTACGACGCCAGCACGTCGTTGCCGTCCACCCGTACGCCGGGGAAACCGAAGCCGGCGGCCCGCTGGTAGAGCGGGACGCGGGTCTGCCGCTCCAGCGGCTCGGAGATCGCGTACTGGTTGTTCTGGCAGAAGAAGACCAGCGGCGCGTTGAACACGCTGGCCCAGACGAACGCCTCGTTCACGTCGCCCTGGCTGGTCGCCCCGTCGCCGAAGTAGGCGATCGCGGCCTCGCCGTCGTCGGTGCCGACCTTGCCGTCCATGGTGATGCCCATGGCGTACCCGGTCGCGTGCAGGGTCTGCGCGCCGATGACGATCGTGTACATGTTGAACTTGAACTCGTTCGGGTCCCAGCCGCCCTGGTCGACGCCGCGGAACAGACCGAGCGGCATGATCGGGTCGATGCCCCGGCAGTAGAGGACGCCGTGCTCCCGGTAGGTCGGGAAGGCCATGTCCTGCGTCCGCAGCGCGCGCCCGGAGCCGACCTGGGCGGCCTCCTGGCCGAGCAGGCTGGCCCAGAGGCCCAGCTCGCCCTGCCGCTGGAGCGCGGTCGCCTCGGCGTCCAGCTTGCGGACCAGCACCAGGTCGCGGTAGAGCCCGCGGTACTCCTCGTCGGTGAAGTCGACACGGTACTCGGTGCCGTCCGGCCCGGTGGCGCTGTCGATCCGCTCGCCTTCGGGGGTGAGCAGCTGCACCAGCTCGGGGTCGCCGGTCGCGCCCTTCTTGGAGCGGGGAGCTGCCCGCCTGCTGCGGGTGGTGCCCCCGGGGTCGCCCTTTGCCATCGGTCTCTCCCTGTCGTGTCTGCGTCGGCACCGGGGGATCACCCGGCCACGCAACTCGTGCGCCTGCCCGGCTGCTGCCGGACCGGTTCCTGGCGGCCGCGCCTAGCCCCGGTGGGGGTTGCCGCGCGGCGTGAAGCCGGGTTCTGGCCGAACCCGGTTCGGGAGCGCCGGCGCCGGGCCGCGCCTGCCGCGAGGGTGCGCGGAGGTCACGGCTGCGTTGCCGTCGTGCTCCATATTCGCAGAGCAGGTGAGCGGGCCCACAGTACGCCTGCCTCGCATTCCGACCGCCTACGGTTTGATGTTCTTTGTCGCCATCGTGCCGCCCTGCGCCCACCGGGCAATCCGGTGATGATTCGTCACCGTTCGGCCAGTGTCGCGTGTCGACACGCGGTGGATGTTGGCTGACGGAGGGTGACTGGGCGAGGCTGATTACCGCAGGAACATGCCGATCGGGTGATTAGCCGGATTCCCACCGGTGAACGCCCCCGGCGTGCCTCGGACGGCGACGACAAGGGGTGTGCGGTGGACGAGCCAGGTGACGGTCCCGGCACACCCATGCTCGGACGCCACCGGTCGCCAGGCGGCTACCGCCGGGTGATCGGGTCACACCGGGCACCCGGCGCGGGCGGCCCCTCCCGGGGTTACCTGCTCACCGTCGCACTGTTGGCCGGCACCGCGTCGATGCCCGTCCTCGCCGCGGTCAGCGCGGGCTCGGCCACCCCGGGCAGCAGCGCGCTACCGGACACCAGCACCCCGTTCATCCCGACCCCGTCGGTCGGGCCGGTGGTCATCCCGATGCCGGTGACCAGTCAACCGCCGCCGGTCGCGCTGCCGGCACCGGGCACACCCAGCGCCGGCCCGACCGCGACCGCCGACTGGGTGCCCGCCGCTCCCTGGCGTCTCCCGGACGAGTCGTGGTCCGGCCCGACGGCCGACGACCGGCTGCCCGCCCGTCGGATGGTGCCCGCGCCACCGGCGCCGCGACCCACCCGGAGCGCCCCGCCGGCCGCGCCCCCGCCCCCGCACCCGACCAGCCCGTCGCCGTCGCCGGCGCCGACCGGGTCACCGGACCCGGACCCGACCGAAACGCCCCCGCCGAGCCCGACGCCGACCGACTCGGCGACACCCACCGCGACCGGTTCGTCGACCGCCACCGCCGTCCCCACCAGCACCCTCCCCGCACCCGCCAGCACATCCCCGCCGTCGGCCACGCCCGGCCCGTCGGCCACGTCGGCCAGCCCGCCCGAGCCCACCACCGCACCGTCACCGACGGCGTCGCACTCGCGCAGCGCTTCGGCCCCACCGACCTCGCGCACCGTGTCGTCGCGCCCCGGCGTGGGCGCCAGCCTTCGGTGATCAAGAGATTTGCGTCAGGAATCGCGGTCGCTGTGACGCGAACTTCTTGATCACCGCGGCGGTCGGTGGCGACCGCCGGTCGGCCGGCCGGACACACGCATCCCACCCTCTCCTCGGCGGTACGGTGACGAGCAGGCGTCGCCGAGACGGCGGTGGTCAGCAGTAGGCGCGTACCGGAGGGGGTGGCGTGGGCGGCGGTGTGGAACCCCGCCAGGTCGCCGCCCGGCCCGGTCCAGGGCTGCGGGTCGCCCGACTGGTCACCGAGCTGACCGCCCCGGCCGTGCTGGTGTCGCTGCTGATGGTCGCCGTGAGCTGGCACAGCACCCGGGGCAGTGCCCGCGGCCTGCTCTGGGGTCTGCTCGCGACGCTCTTCGTCACCGGCATCCCGTTCGCCTACATCGTCGGCGGGGTCCACCGCGGTCGGCTCACCGACCACCACATCGGCCGTCGGGAGCAGCGCCGGGTGCCGCTGCTGGTCGGCCTCGGCTCGGTCGCCGCCGGGCTCGCCCTGCTCGTCGTCCTCGGCGCGCCCCGGCCGTTGCTGGCGCTGGCGGTGGCCGGGCTGGTCGGACTGGTGGTCGCCGTGTCGGTGAGCCACTGGTGGAAGATGTCGATCCACTCGGCGGTCTCCGCCGGCACCCTGGTCATCCTGGCGCTGACCTTCGGGCGCGGGTTCCTCGTCGCCGCGCCGCTGTTGGCCGTGGTCGGCTGGTCCCGCGTACGCCTGCGGGATCACACCGTCTCGCAGGTGCTCGCCGGCGGTGTGCTCGGCGCGCTCATCGCCGCGGTCGTCTTCGGTCTGCTGCGCTGAGCGACCGTCGCCGGGGGGGGGGGGGGGGGGGGCGCGCCCCGCGGGCGGCTGGGGCCGGC
>NZ_JBEXHY010000188.1:0-7854 GCF_040608295.1 Micromonospora sp. NPDC005197
GAACGGCTTCGGGTGCGAGGATCGCGTATGCGTGACCGGAGACCACCTCTCGTTCGATGGAAACTGCGGTGTCCGCCCGGCCTGACATGACGGCCAACGGCGGGCGATCCAACGGTGTACGGCCCTCCCTTTCCTCTACTACCTCTTTCCCTAGCTGACGTACGATCCGCCGGTGCTGGAGCCCCACGCGACTTCATGGCCCCCACACGTACGGCGAACAACAGCTGGAGCCCCAAAAAGAGCCTTGGCCCCACCTGCGCCCGGCTCGCATCACGCCGGGCTGTGTTCCTACTGCCTTCTTCCATAGAGGGAACGATGGATCACGTTCCGCTCCTCGCCGCCCGTCGTGATCTCACGGCCGGACAGCCCGTCTGCGTCTTGACGGATCTTTGCTCTCTCGACTCGAAGAAGAGTATGCCACACCGCAGAGGATGTCTAGTCTTCTCGGCCTAGATTTGTTGGTCGCCACCCATCAGAGTGGCTGACCTGCTGAATCTCTACGTGAGTTGTCGCAACCGCTCTCCCGAACTCTCCCTGACGGAAACGCAGGGCCGGTGTCGGTCATCGAGGCGAAGCCGGACAGCCGCGTGGGGCGGACGAATCGCGTCCCAGGCCGCCGCTGCCGACTACCCCTGAACCGCGGTGGCGTGGTTCAGGGTCATCGGTCGTCGTCGACGACCGTAGTGAGGTCGGAGCCGGCGGCGGAGCGGGGCATGACCGGGATCAGCACCGTCGCGACCCGCGATGTGCAGGGCGCCGAGAATGATCCGGGTCGCGGCATCCATGCCGGGACGGCGGTCGGTCTGCCAGCGTCGATGCTGCCGCTGCTCGCCGTACTCGGTCCGGCCCGTACCCAGCACGGGGCCGGGCCCGGCGCGGAGAGTGGTCCTCCACGCCGGGCCGTCGCAGGCGGAATCAGCTGGCCGCGCAGATGACCGTCGCCGGGCCGGTGCCGGTGCCCTGGAAGCCGAAGTTGGTCGACTGCCCGGCGCCGACGTGTCCGTTGTAGCCCACGTTGGTGAACCGGACGGTTCCGCTGGTGCCGCTGGCCTGGGCGTTCCAGGTGCCGGTGATCGCGGCGCCGCTGGGCAGCGTGATCGTCGCGGTCCAGCCGTTGATGTCCGCAGAGCCGGCGGTGACCGTCACGCTCGCGGTGAATCCGCCGGACCACTGGTTGACCGCCACCGACGCGGAGCATCGGTT
Organism: Micromonospora sp. NPDC005197; assembly: GCF_040608295.1. Classification (NCBI taxonomy): domain Bacteria; kingdom Bacillati; phylum Actinomycetota; class Actinomycetes; order Micromonosporales; family Micromonosporaceae; genus Micromonospora; species Micromonospora sp. NPDC005197. The sequence continues at coordinate 1,204 of NZ_JBEXHY010000188.1, forward strand.
ACCGGTCGGCGGCGGCGTGGTCGGGGGCGCGGTGGTCGGCGGGGCCGTGGTGGGCGGGGCGGTCGTCGGCGGGGCCGTGGTCGGCGGAGCGGTCGTCGGCGGGGCCGTCGTCGGCGGAGCGGTGGTCGGCGGGTTGGGCGCGCCGTTGGCCAGGTTGTAGGCCAGGTCGGGCTGGAACGAACCAGCCGTGTAGCGGCAGCCGTCGGCCTCGCCCGGCGGCTTCACCCAGAGGTACGCGTCGATGTTGGCGTCGCCGGTGTTGGTGGTCGGGTACGTCCCGATGCGCCGGTCGGTGTTGTCGTCGCCGCACCAGTCCCCGCTGGCGCCCCCGTTGCGGCTGGTGTCGATGATCTGGCGCTTGCCCGAGATCCCCATACCGTTGAGGGCGGAGATCACCGAGCGGCCGAAGTTCGCCTCGCCGGAGGTGGAGTTGAAGTTCGACACGTTGGTGAAGAAACCGTCGGCGTACTGCACGCCGGCCGCGCGGAGCCGGTTGGCCGTCTCACCCGCGCTGTTCCAGGTGGAGTGGCCGCCGTCGAGGTACACCTTGGCGTTGGGGTTGGCCGACTTGATGGTCCGGGTGGCCGTCGTGATCGCCTGGTTGCGTGCGCTGATCTCACCGCTGCTCAGGCACGTCTGCAGGGCGAGCGAGTCGGTTTCCAGGATGATCAGGACCGTCTGGTTGCCGAGTCCTCTGGCGAAGTTGGAGACCCAGGTCTGGTACTGGTTGAGGTCAGGGGCGCCACCCGCGCTGGCCCCGCCGCAGTCCCGGTTGGTGATCTCGTAGACCGCCAGCAGCGGGATCTGCTGGGCCGCGTTGGCGGCGCCGACGAACCCGGAGACCTCGGACTGCACGGTCGACGGGTTGAAGTTGGCGAACCAGCGGGCCTGCGGCTGACTGGCGATCTTGTCGCGGATGACGGCGGCACGCGAGTCGCCGGGGTTGGCGGCGACCCAGCGGACGACGGCCGAACTCGGGTCGCGGTAGAGCGACCCGGACACCGTGCCGGCGGACGCGCCGCCGACGGCGTAGCAGACGCTGGCCGCGGCGGTGCCCGCGATGGCCGCCACACTGAGGGCCACCGATCTACGGCGCCGGGGGGAGAGGATAGCCACGACGTGTTTCCTCCTGATCACATTGATGTATCTAAGTTCATGGGAGCGTTCCCAAGGACGGTAGCGGAGGCGGGCGTCGCTGCCAAGAGTGCGGGCTCGTCGTTGAGGCAGCGGCCGGGTGCGTCACGGCTCGCGCAGGGCCACTGCGACGCGACAGCCGTCTCCCCCGATCAGGCGGTGGCTGGTCGGCCCGCTGTCGCTGACGACCACGAACGCGCGACGGCGGTGACCGCACCTGGTGTGCGATCACCGCCGTGGCTGCGCGGCAGGTGGGAGACGATCCGTGCTGTCGTGGTGGCCGGTGCCGATCGTTTACGGCTGCAGAGCGTCCGCGGCGGGGGTCCAGGTCGACTCGTTCCCGACGTCGGCGACCGTGACCCCCTTGGCGATCTTCTCCAGCTCGGCCCGTGGCAGTCCGTTGCCAAGGCCGCTGGTGCTGACCTGGACGACGACCTTCCCGTCGGCGCTCCAGAGGTTGCAGAAGCCACCGTCTTCGGGGCCGGTGCCCTGGCGGCGCTGGTCGGACACGTTGTAGCACTTCGTCGCGCCGGGCTCCGGCGACTGGTTCGAGCTGGTGCTGGGCGTGACGAAGATGTGGAACCCGTCCTTGATGGCGCCCTCGACCGTGTCGTAGGGCGCGGTCAGGCCCGTGGTGGGCGCGGCTGGCCTGGTGTACGTCGCGCCGCCGTAGTCACCGGCACGGGCCGCGGCGATGCCGCTGAGACCGGGAAGCGCGTGGGTGCCGATCTGCAGCGGCACGTAGCCGCCCGGCACGTAGCCCACCGTGAACGGCACCAGAGCCGGCGTCGGCTTGCTGGGCTTCAGGCCTTCGACCAGGCCACCCAGGTCCTCGAAGCTCGGCGTCGCCTCGTCGCTGGAGATCGACGTAACAGCCGCCCAGGCGTTGTCGGCGTACTCCCAGGCGAACAGCTTGTTGCCTGCGTCCACCTGGTTCTGCGGGTCGAGGCCGACCGGCAGCAGCGCCCGCACGGCCCTGCGCCCGGCCACGGTGACGTCCGTGCCGCCCTTGATCTTCGCGGGGTCGAAGACGCCCGGCCGGTAGACGGTCAGATACGCCCACAGGCTCGGCTTCCCCCCGGCGGCCTTCTTCTTGTCCTGCTCGGTGGCGCCGCCCAGCGCCGCGGCCTCTTCCTCGGTGAGGGGCTTGTCGTTCGAGGTGTGGCCGTCGGAGTAGACCGAGGCGATCTGGTAGGCGGTGGACGCGACGATCGGGTCCTGCACGTGCAGGGTGCCGGCGTCGTACCCCTGAAAGGTGAAGGTGAACGGCACGGCGTCGGACCACGTGGCCTCGGCGACCTTGGACGTCGCCGCGCCGACCGGGGCCGGCGAATTCTGCTCGGCGCCCAGGGTGGGCAGCACGAACGCGCCGGCGACCGCGACCACGACGAGACCGGCCACGCCGGCCGACGCGAACCCGGCCCGGCGACGCCGCTCGGCCCGCCGCCCTGCCACGATGATGTCGTCCGCGGTGCGGGCCATCGGCGGCTCTTCGCCCGTCACGGCGTCCACGAACTCATGCAACTGCATTGGTCCACTCCTCAATCGACTTTCCGGTGAGATTGATGCGTTCGCCGGCTAGTGACACGCGCAGCTTCGCCAGGCCACGGGAGACCTGACTCTTGGCTGTGCCGACCGTGCAGTCGAGGACGCCGGCCGTGTCCTCCAGGCTCAGACCCAGGTAGTGCCGGAGCACCACCGCGGCCCGCTGCCGGGGCGGAACGGCGTCGAGGGCCGCCCGCAGGCGCATCCGCTCGTCGGTCGCGCCGGTCGGGTCCCGCAGCGCGACGTCCGGCATGGCGTCGCCAGCCGCCCGCTCGCGCCGCCAGGGCCGGCGGGTCTCGTCGACCGCGGCCCGATAGACCATCGTCTTGACGTAGAGATCGGGTCGGTCCAGCTTCCTCCAGCGGGGGTAGAGCTTGACCAACGCGTTGGCCACGGCGTCCTCTGCCGTGTGCCAGTCGCCGCAGGTCACGTACGCCAGCTTGCGCAGCGACGCCATCTCCGACGTCACGAACTCACGGAATGCCTGCTCGTCTTCGGCTCTCAAGTCGACTGCCTCCTCGTGACGGAGGTAGAACGGATCCGGTCGCCCGGGAAGTTGCACGCCCGGAGGAGTAGTTGTGCGATCACCATTCGTGACGCGTCTCAGCGCGGGCCTCCGCCGCCTGTGCGCGGCCTTTTCCTCGGCCGCTGCCGGGCGACGGTGTTGGCGCCGGTGACCGACCGCGGCGAGGCGATCGGCCTGCTCGAGATGGTCCTGCCGAACGAGCCGGATCCGCGGGAGCTGGAGGAGATCGGCCGCACGGCGCACGTGTTGGCGTTCGTGGTGATCGCCAACCGGCGGCACACCGACCTTTTCGAGTGGGGGCAACGCACGACCCCGTTCACCCTGTCGAGAGAGATCCAACGCCGCCTGCTGCCCGGCTCGTTCACGTGTGAGGCCAGCGCGTTCACCCTGTCCGGCTGGCTGGAGCCCGCCGCGAGCGTCGCCGGGGACACCTTCGACTACAGCCTCGCCCGCGACGTGCTGCACTTCAGCGTCACCGACGCGATGGGTCACGGGGTGGCCAGCGCGCTGACGGCCACCCTGGGGGTGGGCAGTCTGCGCAACGGTCGACGTCGCGGGGTGGGCCTGGTGGAGCAGGCCGAGGCCGCGAATGCCGAGGTGGCCGAACACACCGCCGTGCCCGGCAGTTTCGTCACCGCGCTACTGGGCCGTCTCGACCTGCGCACGGGCGTGTGCGCGCTGCTCAACGCCGGGCACATCCCGCCGATGCTGGTACGCGACGGGGACACCCGCATGCTGTCGCTGCCGGGCAACTTCCCGCTGGGAATGTTCGCCGAGGCCACGTACTGCGCCGGCGACGTCGCGCTGCGCCCCGGCGACCGTGTGGTGGTGGGCACCGACGGAGTGCGGGAACGCAACGCGGCCAGCCTGGATCTGCCGGCCATGTTGCGCTCGATCGCCGGTCTGCACCCCCGCGAGGCCGTCCGGGCGTTGGCCGACGCCGTGCTGGAGGTCAGCGGACCGACGCTCGCCGATGACGCCACCCTGTTCGTCGTCGACTGGCACGGCGGACACAGCGAGGACCGGCGGACCAGCGCTGGCGCCGACCAGGAACGCGCCAGCGCCGGGTGAACTAGCGGCCGGTCGCGTCGGCGGGACGGAGATCCGCTTCAGCCGCCGGCACGCTGTCGTAGATGCCGATGACCCGATCCACCGATGTGATCGACAGGACACTGCGTACGGCGGGCTGCGCCGCGGCCAGGCACAACCGACCCCCGACATCCCGTAACGCCTTGAACATCACCACCAGCGCGCCCAGCCCGCTGGAGTCCATGAATCCCACCCCGGCCAGGTCCACCACCACCAGGCGCTCCCCGGCATCAGCCAACCCTTGCAGGCCTTCGCGCAACTGTGGGGACGTCGCCATGTCCAGCTCGCCGCGCACCTCGAGCACCGTGCAGCCGCGGCCCGGCCGGACCGACAACAGCAAATCCACTACAACCTCCCCACACCGTTGACCTCCCCCTTACCCTATTTCGCCGAGGGGCGAACCGCCGTCGGCCATCGGCGGCCGTGGACCGCCCCTGACCAGCGCACTCGCCGACACGGCCGCCGTCGTTCCCGACGCACCAGGCCAGGTGCTGCTCCGCATTACCGAACACCTCGCCGACGTACGAGCAGCCCCGCACCGCTGACCGGACGCCCCGGGCCGCAACCCGTTGGACACGGCATTGACATATTTCACTGTCGGATCTAGCGTCGGAGCGAATCGATTCGACCGCGGGCCGGGCATCTCCGGCATTCTCCGACGGCCGGTCGTGTGGTGTTCGGGCGAACAATGTGGCCACCGACGATTCAACGACCAACTGGTCCCGCATGGGCGGCGAGACCAGTGGCGGGTACCTGTGGCGACGAGCCGGGCGTCGGCGTGGGCACATCGCGTCTTCCCGCGGTTCCTCGGCGACGAGCGGTGTCGGCGGGGTGACCAGGAGTGGTCGTCGCGCGCCCCTTCACCTGAATCAGTTCGTGCCGAATGGCGGGAGCCCCCTCATGACAAGACGTAGACCCCTCCTTGGTTCTCTTGCGACGGCCGCGCTCGTCGTCGCGACCGTGGGCGTGGCGGGAATGACCGGCGGCCTGAGCGCCACCGCGTCGGCCGCGAACGTCACAGCGGCCGCCGCGACCGCCGGGTGCGGCAAAGCGCCCACGTTGACCAGCGGTTCACGCTCCATCCAGAGCAGCGGCCAGAACCGTAGCTTCATCCTGAGGATCCCCGACAACTACGACCGGAACCACCCGTACCGGTTGATCTTCGGATTCCACTGGAACGGCGGCACCGCCAACGACGTCGACGGCGGCGGCTCGGACGGCGCGGCCTGGTCGTACTACGGACTGCGGCAGCAGGCGAACAACAGCACCATCTTCGTGGCCCCGCAGGGCAACGGTAACGGCTGGGCCAACCCCGGCGGCCAGGACGTCACCTTCGTCGACAACATGATCAGCCTGATCGAGGCCGACCTCTGTGTCGACACGACGCAACTCTTCGCGCTCGGCTTCAGCTACGGCGGAGGCATGAGCTATTCGCTGGCCTGTTCGCGAGCGGGTGTCTTCCGCGCTGTAGCGGTCTACTCCGGCGGGCAGCTCAGCGGGTGCAGCGGCGGCACCCAGCCGATCGCGTACATGGGAATCCATGGCATCGGGGACCCGGTGCTCAACATCTCCGCCGGACGGTCCCTGCGTGACACGTTCGTGCGGAACAACGGCTGCACCCCACAGAGCCCGCCCGAGCCGAGAGCGGGCAGCCTGACCCACATCACCACCACCTACTCCGGATGCCGTGCCGGCTATCCCGTGGTGTGGGCCGCCTTCGACGGCGGGCACACCCCCGGCCCGGTGGACGGCGGCGGGGACAGCGGCGCCAGGACCTGGACCAAGGGCGAGGTGTGGAGGTTCTTCACCCAGTTCGGCAGCACCGATCCGACGCCGAGCCCGACCGCGTCACCCACCGGCGGTCCGACCACCCCGCCTCCGAGCGGCACGTCGGCCCTGCGCAACACCGCCTCCGGGCGGTGCCTGGACGTCAACGGCGCCTCGCAGGCCAACGGCACGGCGGCGATCATCTGGGACTGCCACGGCCAGAGCAACCAGAGCTGGACCTCGACGGCCGCCCAGGAGCTGCGCGTCTTCGGCGGCAAGTGTCTCGACGTCAACGGCGCCGCCACCGCGAACGGCAGCTCGGTGATCATCTGGGACTGCAACGGCCAGTCCAACCAGCGGTGGCGGCTCAACGCCGACGGCTCGATCACCGGAGTGGGTTCGGGCCGGTGCCTGGACGTGGTCGGCAACGGTACGGCCAACGGCACGCGCATCCAGATCTGGGACTGCAACGGCGGGGCCAACCAACGATGGAGCCGGAGCTGAGCCCGGCGGACACCTCGGGGACGCACCGATAGAAATCGCTGCGCCCACCACGGGGCCGGCGCGGCGACGGAACTACCGGTTCCGCC
>NZ_JBEXHY010000189.1:0-7688 GCF_040608295.1 Micromonospora sp. NPDC005197
GCGCCGACTGCGACGGCGGCGCGGGATGGGTCGACACGGGGAAACGGTCCTCCTGGCGATCGACGACGACCCCCATTGTCCCGCGCCTCATCCCGACCCGGTGGGTCGGGGGTCACCGTCCGTGCGCGTCGCCGGCCGTCGCGGAGCGAGGAGCGGGGGTACGCGAACCATCCGGCGGCGGCACCAGCCGGCGGATCTCTCGCTGCCCGTCGCCGCCGCCGTACTTCTGGTCGAAGTGCCTGCGTACGGTGGCGGCCGGCGTGCGGTCCCCGTCGACCGGCTCGGCCAGGGCGAACACCTTCGGGGCGCCGCCCGGCGCGCGCGGTGGCAGCACGGCCCGCACGGTCAGCGGCCCGGTCACCTTGAACACACCGCAGTCGACGTAGTGCTGCCCCTCCACACTCACGTAGGGCACCTGCACCTCGACCACGTCGGAGTCGTCGTGGCGCAGCGTGACGGCGACCGACCAGTACCGCTCCAGGTTGACCGTCGCCTGCTCGTGCTCCCACAGCTCCTCGAAACGGGCGTGCACGAACCCGCCCCAGGGGCTGTCCATGTCGACCTCGAGCTGGGGCACGTTGAACGACAGCTTCCCGATCGGGAAGAACGAGATCAGCGCCCGGCTGTCCCACTGGTAGAGCTGGATCGACGGGGACGCGTCGTAGAGCCGAACCTGCAACCGGTGCCGCAGTCGGGCGTCGAGCGAGTCCTGGAACAGCGCCAGGTGCCGCAGGTTGGTGCGGATCTGGCGCGGTACGTCCACCCGCTGCCGCTCCAACTCCTCCGAGCGCTGCTGCGCGGCCGTGCAGTCCGGGTCCAGCAGGAGCAACTGCACCTGCGCGCCGTTGGCGAGCGCCGCCCGCACTCCGCGCAGCGCCTCCTCGCGTTGCGTGTCCTCCAGCAGGATCGTCCAGGTGTCGAGGATCCGTACCCGGCGTCCGGAGCGGTGCAGCCGGGTCACGAAGGCGTGCTGGTCGAAGCTCAGGTGCTCCTGCACCCGCGCCCTGCGGGCCTCCTCGAACAGCGGGTCGAAGATGACGTACGAGATGGCCGCGAGGACCACGCTGGAGCCGATGTTGAGCAGCAGGTCACTGAGGAAGCCGCTGCTGCGCCAGGCGGCCAGCAGCAGCACGAGGGCGATCCCGAGCAGCGCCCCACCGACGCCGAAGGCACGTCGTTGTCGGCCGCCACGGTCGCCCCGACCAGCCCAGTCGGGCATCCGGTCCCCTTCCGTCCTGGCCCCGCCGATCATCGAGATGCGGAGGATACGTGCCGGCTTTGCCGCTCGCTGTCCCGTTCGCGACCGACGGGTTCGCCGACCGGGCCGTCTCGACCGCTTCTCAGGTGACGGTAACGGGGCAGGGCGACTGCGGAGGGTAGGGGTGGATGGACGACGACGAACGCGAGAAGGCCCTGCTCGCCGCCCTGACTGAGCTGACGACCCTCAGACCCGTCGCCAGTCGTCGGTGGTCAACGCGGCGGCCTGCGGGCCCATCAGCAGCATGCCGCCGTCGACGGGCCAGGACGCCCCGGTGACGTAGCTGGCGGCGGGGGAGGCGAGCAGCGTGACCACGGCCGCCACCTCCCGGGCGTCGCCGGGCCGTCCCACCGGCACGCCGGGCCGCTCCTGGGTGAACGGGTCGACGTCCTCCTGACCGGTCATCGGCGTGGCGATCTCGCCCGGAGCGACGGCGTTGACGGTGATCCCGTCGGCGGCCAACTCCTGGGCCATCACCCGGGTCAGCAGCCCCAGGCCGCCCTTCGCGGCGCAGTACGCGGCCGAGCCCACCCGGGGCGCGTGCTCGTGCACGCTGGTGATGTTGATGACCCGTCCGCCCGCGCCGGCGGCCCGCATCCGCCGCGCGGCCCGTTGCGCGCACAGAAAGGGCGCGTCGAGGTCCACGGCGAGCACCTCGCGCCACTGCTCCCAGCCGGTGTCGACGAACGGGGTCGAGCCGCCGATGCCGGCGTTGTTGACCAGCACCCCGATGCCGCCGAGTCGGTCGGCCAGCTCGTCGATCACCGCGGTCGCGTCCGGCAGGCGGGTGAAGTCCACCTCGGCGACCTCGCACCGCCGCCCGGTGGCGCGGACCTCGGCCGCGGTCCGATCGGCGCCGTCGGGATCGCCGTACCAGGTGATGCCGATGTCGAAGCCAGCCTCGGCCAGGGCGACCGCGCTGGCCTTGCCGATACCGGAGTCCGCGCCGGTCACGACGGCGATGCGGGGGTACGTGTCGTATCGATGGGGCATGGACGGGCAGTACCCCGGTCGCGCCCGGCGTACCGTCGCCGGATGCGGATCACCCGATTCACGCACTCCTGCGTCCGCGTCGAGCACGACGGTGGGGTGCTTGTCGTCGACCCGGGGACCTGGAGCGAACCACGGGCGCTGGTCGGCGCGGACGCCGTCCTGGTCACCCACGAACACACCGACCACGTGGACGTGCTGCGCCTGGCCGGGCTGGGCGTCCCGGTGTATGCCCCGGAGGGCGCCCGGCTGCCCGACCTCGCCCCGCTGCCGAGCGGTGGACGCCGCCGCCGCGTACCCGATCCACGACGCGCAGCTCAACGAGCGCGGCCTGGCCAGCGTCGCCGGCTGGTTCGCCGAGACCATCCCCGGCTACCGCCACCTCGCCCCCGGCGACACCGCCTGAGCGACCGCGCTCTCGGACCGCGTCTGTGGGTGGTCGGAGCACACAACGACATCGACGAGCGTGTCGGTCGGGCTCATGTCGGGTGTGGCCTGCGTCACGGTAGCTTCGGCGCACGCCGACGCCCCCGCCGGCGCTGCCAAGGAGAACGTTCATGACCACACCGCGCCGAACCGCCACCGCCCTGACCGCCGTCCTGCTGCTGATCCTGACCATCGCGGCCCCCGCCCAGGCCGCCACCCCCGCCACCAGGCCGCCCGTCTCCGGGTCGTTGGGCACCTACAACATCTCCGGGGTGTACGTCGCCGGTGTGTCCTCCGGTGGCTACATGGCGACCCAGCTGCACGTCGCCTACTCGTCCCGGATCCGGGGCGCTGCCGTCTTCGCGGCGGGCCCGTACTACTGCTCGCAGAACACCGTTGCCCAGGCGCTCTACGGCTGCGGTGACAACCTGTACCCGACGAACGTGTCCGCCCTGCAGACGTACACCCGGACCTGGGCGACGTACGGCTGGGTCGACCCGGTCGGCAACCTCTCCGGCGACCCGGTGTACGTGTTCCACGGCGCCAACGACACCTCCGTCAAGAAGTCCGTCACCGACGACCTGGTCCGCTACTACCAGCACTTCGGGGCCAGCGTGCAGTACGACAGCGGCTCGGCCGCCGGTCACTCGTGGGTCACGCCGTACGGCACGTCGGGGTGTACGGCCACCGCGTCGCCGTTCCTCAACGACTGCGGCACCGACCCGCAGAACGCCCTGCTGCGCAAGCTGCTCGGCGGGGTGAACGCGCCCAATACCGCGGCTCTCGGTGGCACGCTCGTGCGCTTCGACCAGAACACCTTCGCGGTCAACGGCTGGGCCAACGGGCTGAGCATGGACGCCAACGGCTTCGCCTATGTCCCGTCGGCCTGCGCCGCCGGGCAGTCGTGTCGGCTGCTGGTCGCCCTGCACGGCTGCGCCCAGGGGTACGGGTCGGTGGGCACGGCGTTCGTCGACCGGGCAAACCTCAACCAGTACGCGGACACCAACAACCTGGTCGTGCTCTACCCGCAGGCGGGCACGGCCCTGAGCAACCCGAACGGCTGCTGGGACTGGTGGGGCTACCTGGGCGCGACCAACTTCCCGATCAAGGGCGGCGCGCAGGTGGAGTCCATCATGAACATGGTCCGCCGGCTGGACGGCTGAGGGTGGTGGCTCACCGCCGCTCTCACCGAATGCCCGGCACCGCCGCCTGACGGTTGCCGTCACCGGCCGCCGGGGTGCGGAAGCGGGGCGCGGCGGCGGTGAGCACCGCGGCTGTCGCCGGGACGGACCACCCGTCGGTCAACTCCCCCACCAGGGTGTCGACCAGCCGGGTCACGGCCGGCTCGGCACCCTGGTGCAACGCCTCGGCGACGATCAGCACCGACGAGGTGCCCGCCCGTACGGCGGACCACGCGCTCTGCCGGTTCGTCCACCGCCGGGCGTGCGCCCGCCCGACGGAGTCGACGAAGGTGACCTCGCCCGGGTCGGGGTGCTCGGTGTCGCCGGCGAAACTCAGGTACGTCTCGTCGCCGTGCGCCGGCCGAACCACCAGGTCGCCGTCGACCCGGTCCAGGTCGAGAACGGCGATGGGGATGGCGTAGGCCGCCGAGACGGCGTTGCAGAGATCGACCAGCGGGTGCACGCGGGGCAGTTCGCCGTCCAGACGTAGCCGGCGCAGCAGGGCTTCGGCCGCGCACCGGTACTTGGTGGGTCGTAATCCCATGGCCGCGTACGCCCGCCGCCACGCCTGGATCTCCCCGAAGGTGCTCTCGGCGCCGTCGGCCAACCGCTTCCGGGCGAGGGCGAGGTAGCCGGCCGTGCGCTGCGCCACGTCGGCCGTGGCGGTGATCCCGGTCGCGTGCACCACGCCGGCGACCAGGTCGGGATGTGCGGCGCGAAGCTGCGCCGAGTGCTCGAACTGCATCAGGCTCCCTATCGTTCGGTGAGGGCGAGCGTCACGCCGAGCGCGACGAACGTGCCGGCGACGGACCGGCGCAGCCAGTCGGTGACGCGGGGGCGGGTCAGCACCCGGTCCCGCAGGCGGGCGGCGAAGATGCCGTAGCCGCTGAACACCACGAAGGTGAGCAGCATGAACACCACGCCGCAGGCGAGCATCGCCCGGGCCGAGCCCGGGGCGGTGGTGTCCACGAACTGCGGGAGGAACGCGACGAAGAACAGCGTCGGCTTCGGGTTGAGCAGGTTGACCAGCACACCGGAGACGATCACCCGGGCCGCCGAGCGGGGTGGGCGGTCGCTCGTCGCCGCGAAGGCGCTGCGGTCGCGGATCGTCGACCAGCCCAGATAGAGCAGGTAGCCGACGCCCAGGTACCGGACGGCCTCGAACGCCGTGGCGCTCGCCTGCAACAGCGCCGCCAGCCCGGTCAACGCCGCCAGCAGATGCGGCACCACGCCCAGCGTGCAGGCGAACGCGGCCAGCACGCCGGCCCGGGCGCCCCGGGACAGTCCGGCGGAGACGGTGAAGAACACCCCGGTGCCGGGGGTGATCACCACGATCAGGGCGGTGATCAGAAAGGGGATGCTCACGGTCGTCCTCCGGCGGAGTCGGGCGGGGTGTCTACGGCCCACTCTGCTGCCAAGATGGTCCGGTGAGCAGGGCCAAAGCGAACGACTCCGAGAGGTCCATAACGGCCGGGTCGGATTTTCTGCACCTCACCGTCGCCGACGCGCCCCCCGGCGGGCGTGCCGACTGGCTCGCCGGCCGGCTACGCCAGGCGATCGCCGAGGGGCGGGTGCCGATCGGCGCTCGACTCCCCGCCACCCGGGTGCTCGCCGCCGACCTCGGCGTCTCCCGGGGCGTGGTCACCGAGGCGTACCAGCGGCTCACCGAGGAGGGGCATCTCACCGGCCGGGGCCGGGCCGGAACGGTGGTCGTCGGCGCCCCGGGGGCGCCGCCCGCGCCGCCGCCCGCCCCGGCCGCGCCGGCGGAACCGGCCGCGCTCTTCCCACCGACGCCCGGCAGCGACATCTTCGACGCGGTACGCGCGGCCCGCGCGACGATCGACCTGACTCCCGGCGTACCCGACCTGACCGCCTTTCCCCGCGCGGACTGGCTGCGGTCGGAACGGGCCGTGCTCCGCCGTGTCGCCGCGGCGGACCTCGGTTACGGCGACCCGTGCGGCGCGCCCGCGCTGCGCGGGGCCGTCGCCGCCTGGCTGGCCCGCAACCGGGGCATCACCGTCGACCCGGTCGACGTGATCATCGTGGCCGGGGTGTCCCAGGCGGTCGGGCTCCTCACCCAGGCGCTCCGCCCGGCCGGCATCGATCGCATCGCGGTCGAGGAGCCGGGCTCGCTCGGCGTACGGCAGCACCTGAACAACTGGCAGGTCGTCACCCCGCCGATCAGCGTGGACGACGCCGGGCTGCGCGTCGACGAACTGGTCGCCAGCGGCCTGCGCGCGGTGTTGCTCACGCCCGCGCACCAGTTCCCGACCGGCGTGGTGCTCGACGGTGACCGGCGCCGCCAACTCCTCGACTGGGCGCGGGCCGGCGGTCTGATCATCGAGGACGACTACGACGCCGAGCACCGCTACGACCGGCCCCCGGTGCCGGCGCTGCGGGGCCTGCTGCCCGAGCAGGTCTGCTACGCCGGAAGCGTGTCCAAACTGCTCGCCCCGGCGCTGCGGGTCGGCTGGCTGCTCGTGCCGAGGCGATTGCGGGCGGCGGTGGTGGCCGCCAAACGCAACGCCGATCTGGGCAACGCGGTGCTGCCGCAGCTGGTCCTGGCGGAGCTGATGACCTCCGGCGCGCTGGAGCGGCACCTGCGGCTGCTGCGCCGCCGGCACACCCGCCGCCGGGACGCGATGATCGCCGCCCTGGCCCGGCACCTGCCGACTGCCACGGTGCACGGCGCCGCGGCCGGGCTGCACCTGACGATCACCCTGGACGACGCCGCCGTGGCGGACACGGAGGTGGCGGCGGCGACGCTGGCGCGCGGGGTGAAGGTGCAGCCCCTGTCCTGGCACTGCCAGCGGCCACACCGGCCCGGCCTGGTGCTCGGCTACGCGGCCCGGACGGCGACGGAGATCGACGAGGGCGTCGCCGCCATCGCCGCCGCGCTGCGGCCGACCGGTCGGCCGGCTCGCTCAGCCCAGGAAGAGCTGGACGAGCACGAGCACGGCCAGCAGCGCCGGCCCGCGTGAGCCCTGGCGCAGCAGGTCGACCGGGACCATCCCGAACGGCGTGTTGACCGTCGCGCCGCCGTAGTTGATCGGCGGGCGGGTGCCGGCCCGCCAGGCGGCGGCCACCACCCCGACCGCCAGCGTCGGCGCGAGCCAGGTCGGTCCGGCGTCGAGGGTCGGCAGACTCGGCAGGGTCAGCAGCCACCACACGCCCGCGCCGACCGCCGGCACCACCACGTGGATTCCGCGCAGCGCCGCGTCGCTGCCACCGAGCGCCCGGCGCAGCCCGGGTGACCGACTGACCGCGCGCAGGCCACCGGTGAGCCGGTCGGTGGCGAAGTAGGCGAACACCACCTGAGTGGCCCCGGCGAGCCCCGGCAGGGCGAGCGCGGCGGCGTACTGGACGCCGATCAGCCCGGCCCAGATCAGCAGAGCGCTGGGGTGGCGGCGCAGGCGGCGTACGTCGGCCTGCAGCAGCGCCCACCACGCCGGGCCGGGCAGGAAGCGGCGGCTGCGGACCCGGCCGATGCGCCGCCACCGCCGGCTCTCCACCAGGCTGGTGAGCATGCTCGGGTCGAGCAGGATCGTGGCCGTCGCGGCGGCGTTGGCGAACTGCGCGCCGGTCGTCAGCGTGGCCCGGTCCACCCGGGGCAGCGCGCGCACGGCGAGAACCGTGCCGAGGACCGCGAGGGGCACCCCGACCGCGACCAGCGCGCCGGTCGGCAGCGCCGCCGGCCGGGGCAGTTCGTCGCCGAGGCGACCGGCGATCACCACCACTGTCGCGACGACGGCGGCCGTCACCATCGGCGCCGCGCCGACCACCGTCGGCCAGCGGCGGCCCGCCCGGCTGCTCTGGGCGACGACGCTCAGGGC
>NZ_JBEXHY010000190.1:0-7591 GCF_040608295.1 Micromonospora sp. NPDC005197
CGCGCAGCCGCCGGCCGTTGGCCGGCAGGTTGTCGCAGCTCACCAGCGCCAGCGGTCCGGCGTCGGCGGCGGCGCGGGCGGCCAGCCCGCGCAGCAGCAGCCCCGGCACGGTCGCCGGTGCCTGACGACCGGCGAGGTCCGCGGCGAGCGCGGCGTCCGGGGACAGTCGGCCGGTCACCGGATCGAGGTGGTACGCCTTCTCGGTGACGGTGAGCGTCACGACGCGGACCGCCGGGTCGGCGAGCAACGCCACCACGGCGTCCGGGTCGCTGGGAGCATGCCGTACGCCGCTGAGCGCGCCCACCACCCGGGTGGTGGTGCCGGCGGCGGACAGGGCGCTGACGCTGAACAGGTTGTCCTGCGCGGTGAGTGCCTCGACCACTGCGGTGCTGCGCGGGGCGACGGCCATGATGCCCCAGTCGCCGCCGGCCGCGCCGACCGCCGCCTCGGTGTAGACGGCCTGGTGCGCCCGGTGGAACGCCCCCAACCCCAGGTGTACGACGCCCGTCGGCACGGTGCCCGGCCGGATGAGGGGACGGGACTCGACGGGCAGGTGGCGCAGCACCCCCAGGCCGAGGCGGGACGCGCCGACGGTCACCGCCATGCCGGACCGTCCGGGAAGCGGAACTCGGCGATCGACGACGGTTTCATGTTGGCGCTGTAACCGGGCCGGTCGGGCAGCAGGTAGCGGCCGCCGCGGGTGCGTACCGGGTCGACGAAGTGCTCGTGCAGGTGGTCGACGTACTCGATCATCCGACCGTCCAGGGTGGCGCCCACCCGCAGGTAGTCGAAGATCGCCAGGTGCTGGACGTACTCGCAGAGGCCGACGCCGCCGGCGTGCGGGCAGACCGGCACCCCGAACTTCGCCGCCAGCAGCAGCTCGGCCAGGACCTCGTTGACGCCGCCAACCCGGCACGCGTCGATCTGCATCACGCCGATCGCCTCGGCCTGGAGCAGCTGCTTGAAGATCACCCGGTTGGCGGCGACCTCGCCGGTGGCCACCCGGCACCGCCCCCCGGTCAGCTCGTCCACGGCGCGGGCGATCCGGGCGTGACCGAGGATGTCGTCGGCGTGGGTCGGCTCCTCGATCCAGTACGGGTCCACCTCCGCGAGGGCGGTCATCGCCGTGATCGCCTCGTCGACGTCCCACACCTGGTTGGCGTCCATCATCAGCAGCGCGTCCGGGCCGATCTCGGAGCGGATGATCCGGGCCCGGCGCAGGTCGTCGGCGAGCGGGCCGCCCACCTTCATCTTCATCGCCCGCCACCCGTCGTCGTACGCCTGCCGGGTCAACGCCCGCACCTTGTCGTCCGGGTAGCCGAGCCAACCGACCGAGGTGGTGTACGAAGGGAATCCGTCACGTTCGAGCGTGCTCAGTCGGTCGGCCAGGCCGTCGCGTCCCTTGTCGAGGATGGCCGCCGCGTCGTCCGGAGTGAGCGCGTCGGTGATGTGCTTGAAGTCGACGTTGGCGACCAGCTCGTCAGTGGGCAGTTCGGTGAGGAACCGCCACATCGGCTTGCCGGCGATCCTGGCCCGCAGGTCCCACACGGCGTTGACCAGCGCGCCGGTCGCCATGTGGATGACGCCCTTCTCCGGCCCCAGCCAGCGCAACTGCACGTCGGCGCTGAGCGAGCGCCAGAACGCCACGGGCTCGGCCGCGATCTCCTCGACCGTACGACCCTCGACGTGGTGGGCCAGCGCCCGCACCGCCGCGCAGGTGATCTCGTTTCCCCGGCCGTTGGTGAAGGTGAACCCCGCGCCGACCGCCCCGGCGTCGGTGCCCAGCTCGACGTACGTCGCCGAGTAGTCGCCCCGGTTGATCGCGTCGGACCCGTCGCCCCGCGCGGCGGTCGGGAACCGTACGTCGTGCACCTCGACGGACGTGATGGTGACACTCACTGGTCGACCCCTCCGAAGTTGAAGACCCGCTTGGGCAGCCGGTACGCCAGGTCGACGATCGTCTCGGCCGCCTCGTCCAGCGGCAGCCGCTGCTCGGCGACCAGCCGGGCCAGGAAGCCGGCGTCGACCCGGCGGGCCACGTCGTGGCGTACCGGGATGGAGCAGAACGCCCGGGTGTCGTCGACGAACCCGGTGGTGTTGTAGAAGCCGGCGCTCTCGGTGACCGCCTCCCGGAACCGGCGCAGCACCTCGGGAGAGTCGAGGAACCACCAGGGCGCGCCGAGCAGCAGCGCGGCGTAGCCGCCGGCGAGGGGCGCGAGCTCACGGGTGAAGGTGTCCTCGTCGAGCGTGTAGAGCACCACCCGCAGCCGGGGGTCGTTGCCGTGGCGCTCCAGCAGCGGCGCGAGCGCGTGCACGTACTCGGTGGCCTGCGGCACGTCGCCGCCCACGTCGCGGCCGTGCCGGTCGTACAGCCAGCGGTTGTGGTTGCGCACCGCGCCGGGGTGCAGCTGCATGACCAGGCCGTCGTCGAGCGACATCCGGGCGAACTCCATGAGCATGTGCGCCCGGAACGTCTCCGCGTCGGCCGCGTCGGCCGCGCCGCGCAGGCCCCGGTCGTACAGGCGGGCGGCCTCGGCCGGGGTCAGGTCCAGGGTGCGGGCGGTGGGGTGGCCGTGGTCCGACGAGGTCGCCCCGGCCGCGATGAACGCGGCCCGCCGGGCCCGCAGCGCGGCCAGATAACCGGTGTACGTGCCGGTGTCCTCGCCGGTCAGCGCGCCGAGGCGCGCCACGTTGGACGTCCAGCCCTCGTACTCCATGTCCACCACGTCGTCCGGGCGGAACGTGGTGACCACCCGGCCGCCCGGCCCGCCCCACCCGTCGGCGGCGAGCTTGGCGTGCTGCGCGAGGTCGTCCAGCGGCGACTCGGTGGTCGCGAGCACCTCGATTCCGAACCGCTCGAACAGCGCCCGGGGCCGGAAGTCCGGCTCGGCGAGCCGGGCCGCGATCTCGTCGTAGACGGTGTCGGCGGTGGCCGGGCCGAGCGGAGTCTGCACCCCGAACACGGTGCGGAAGGTCTGCTCCAGCCAGAGCCGCGACGGGGTTCCCCGGAACAGGTGCCAGTGCGCGGCGAAGCGCCGCCAGATCACCCGCCCGTCGGTCTCGGTCGGGCTTCCGTCGCGGGTCGGCACGCCCAGGTCCGACGGGGGGACGCCCTGACTGAGCAGCATCCTCGTCAGGTAGTGGTCGGGCACGATGAGCAGCCGCGCCGGGTCTGGAAAGGGCTGGTCCTGCGCGAGCAGGGCCGGGTCGACGTGCCCGTGCGGCGAGATGATCGGCTGTTGCGCCGCGAGGGCGTACAGCTCCCGGGCGATCGCGCGCTGCCCGGGCTCGGAGGGCAGGAGCAGGTCGGTGTGGTCGGACGTCGGCACGGGGCTGGGCTCCTCGTCGGTGGTCAGCGGGGGGTGAGCAGATCGGCGACCCGGACCGGTTGCCCGGTCTCGAAGGACCGGTTGGCGGCCAGGCCGGTGAGCAGGGCCAGCGCGCCGTCGTCGGCCGTCGCGGCGCGGCCCAGCGGATCGGGCTGGCCGCCGAGGAGCACGGCGGTCATCCGGGCGTCCGCGCCGCCGTGCCCGTGTCGGGTACGACCCTCGACGGGGATCTGCCGGGGCGGTTCCCAGAACGGGCGCAGGGTGAGCGTCGCGCCGCCCCCTTCGGCCGGCGCCTCGACGCCGTGCAGCGCGGCGCCCTTGACCGCGCCCGCGGTGCCCCGGTCGACGAAGTCGTTCTCGGTCACCTCCAGCTCCAGGCGACCCCGGCTGCCGTTGACCATCACCCGGTAGCCCTCCCAGGGGGCGTACGCCGTGAGGTGGTAGGTCATCGTGGCGCCGGTGGAGTAGCGGGCGAGCACGGCCATGTCGTCCTCGATGCTCACGCCCGGGGCGAACACGTTGCGGTCGCGCTGGTAGCCGTCCTCGGCCTCGGCGTCGAGGTACAGCTCGCGCAGCCGGGGGTGGGCGTCCAGCCGCAGCGCGAACGGGTCGTCGACGGCGGCGGGGGAGCCGTACGCCCGCTCGTAGTCGCGGGCGTAGCCGTGCCGGCGACCGTCTTCGCCGTAGAAGAACAGGCGGCCGGCGGCGTACACCTCGACCGGGGTGGCCCCCAGCCACCAGTTGACCAGGTCGAAGTGGTGGCTGGCCTTGTGCACCATCAGCCCGCCGGAGGTGGCCTTGTCGCGGTGCCAGCGCCGGAAGTAGTCGGCGCCGTGCCGAACGTCGAGCAGCCACTCGAAGTGCACCGAGCCGATCTCACCGACCGCGCCGTCGGCGAGCAGGCGGCGGACCTGCTCGTGCAGCGGGTTGTAGCGGTAGTTGAAGGCGACCGTCACCCGGCCGCCGGTCTCGGTCACCGCGTCCAGGATGCGTCGGCAGCGCGCGGCGTCGACGGTCATCGGCTTCTCGGTGACCACGTCCCGGCCGGCGCGCAGCGCGGCCACCACGTACTCGTCGTGGGTGACGTCCACACTGGTCACCAGCACGACGTCGACCCGCTCCTTGTCCAGCATGGCCCGGAACTCACCGGCCGGGTACGTCGGCGCCGGGCGGTGGCCCAGCTCGGCGAGCCAGCGGTTGTGAGCGTCCATCCGGGCCTGGTTCACGTCGGTGAAGGCGACCAGCTCGGTGGTGTCGGCGTGGTCGAGCACCAGGGCCCGGACGAACATCTCGGCCCGTGCGCCGGTGCCCACGACGGCGTACCGGACTCGCCCGTCGGATCTCGGTGACATGTGGTCGCCCCCAGGTGATCCCTGCAAAGGTTTGCAGTGAAGTAACCACGATCGATGCGATCGCGTCAACGCCAACGGCGCAATCGGCGATAAATGTCAGTGTTTGCGGCGTTGTAGGTCACCACGGGGAGCGTCGACGCAACAGAACCGCAACCATTGACCGTTGACACTGGCGCAACCGTTTGCATTAATTGGCGGCACCCACGTGACCGTCGCCACATCGGACGAAGGGCCCGCCGTGCCAGTCACCATCCGGGACGTCGCCCGCGCCTCCGGGGTGCACATCTCCACCGTGTCCCGCACCTTCTCCGCCCCGCACCTGGTCAACCCGGAGACCCGGGTCCGGGTGCTCGCCTGCGCGGAGGACCTGGGCTACCGGCCGAACCGCGCCGCCCGGGCCCTGATCACCGGGCGGACGCACAACATCGGCCTGATCATCGCGGACATCGCGAACCCGTTCTTCCCGCCGCTGATCAAGGCGGCGGAGAGCCAGGCCCGCCATCGCGACTACCACGTCTTCGTGGCCGACACCAACGAGGACCCGACCGCCGAGGAGGAACTGGTCCACGCGCTCGCCAAGCAGGTCGACGGGGTGCTGCTGTGCAGCCCACGGATGAGCAATAGCCTGATCGAGCAGCTCAGCCGGGAGGTGCCGTTGGTGGTGGTGAACCGCCAGGTGACCGGCCTGCCCTGCGTGCTGATGGACGTCGGGCAGGGCGCCCGGGCGGCGATCGAGCACCTGATCGGTCTCGGTCACCGCGGCATTGCGTTGCTCGGCGGCCCCCGCAGCTCGTGGACCAACCGGGAGATGCGCCGCGCCGCCGCCACGGCCGCCCGCAGCGGCGGCGCGGAGCTGACCGTGCTCGGCCCCAACGCGCCCACCGAGACCGGCGGCCTCGCCGTCGCCGACCAGGTGCGGCGCAGTGGCGTGACGGCCGTGCTCGCCTACAACGACCTGATGGCGATCGGCCTCATCGAGGGGCTGGACGCGCTCGGGGTCCGGGTGCCGCAGGAGGTGAGCGTCGTCGGGGTCGACGACATCGCCCTGAGTCGGCTCACCCGCCCCAAACTGACGACGGTGGCCACACCCACCGGGGCCGCTGGCCGGACGGCCGTCGACATGCTGCTGCAACAGGACATCGAGTCACCGCGCGGCGCGCGGGGCCCCGGTGCCGGCACGGCGCTCGGCGTCCGTCGTACCACCGCACAGGTAATGCTCCAGACCGACCTGGTCATCCGCGACTCGACCGGCCCGGGCCCGCACGCCCGACCGGCACGTCCCCTGGCCGCGCCGCCTGGCCCGGACCCGCATTGCCCTGCGGGCCCGGGCGTCCCGACCGCGGCCACCGGTGACGCCGTCGCCTCCTAATGCCGAGGAGTGAGCGCACATGCACCCCGCAACGCCCCCCACCACTGACACGCCCGTCGGGCGCCATCACGGTACCCCGGTGCCCCGTCGGCGACTCCTGCGCGGCCTGCTCGCCGCGACCGTCGCCGCGCCGCTGATGTTCGGCGCCGCCGCCTGCGGAGACGACGGCGGCGCCGCCGACCCGAACGCCCCGGTCAAGCTCTCGATCTTCTGGTGGGGCGGCGACGCCCGCGCCAAGCTGACCGAGGACGCCCTGGCCCTCTACACGAAGAAGCACCCGAACGTGACCTTCGAGAAGACCTGGCAGGCCAACCAGGGCTACTTCGACAAGCTCGCCACGCTCACCGCCGGCGGCAACCCGCCGGACCTGTTCCAGATCGACGACAACTACCTCGCCGAGTACGCGGCCCGCAGCACCACCCTCGACCTGAAGAGCTACCAGGACTCCGGCAAGCTCGACGTCACCAAGTTCCCCAAGAGCCTGCTGGAGTACGGCGTGGTCGATGGCAAGCTCGCCGGGGTGGCCGCCGGGGAGAACACCCAGGGTCTGGTCTACAACAAGACGCTGCTGACCAAGCACAACCTGCCCGAGCCCACCACCGGGATGACCTGGGAGCAGCACATCGCCTGGGCCGAGCAGGTCACCGCCAAGACCAAGGTGCCCGGCACCCAGGACCCGAGCGCCGACTACAAGGCGTACTGGATCTGGCTGCGCCAGCAGGGCAAGGACCTCTACAAGGGCAACGAGCTGGGCTTCACGGCCGAGGATGTGACCGCGTGGTTCGACCTGTGGAAGGGCGCCCGCGACCGCAAGGCCACCCCGACCCCCGACGTCATCCACGAGGGCAACTCCAGCGACGTCACCAAGCAACTGGTGGTCACCGGCAAGGCCGGCACCAGTTGGGTCTGGGCCAACCAGATGCCCGACCTGAAGAAGAACACCAAGGACGAGCTGGGGGTCGTCGCCTATCCCGGTGACCCCAGCGCGCAGTGGGCCCGGGCCTCCATGTACTGGTCGGTCTTCAAGGGCAGCAAGAACAAGGACGTCGCGGTCGACGTGATCAACTTCCTGAACAACGACCAGGAGGCGGTCAAGCTGCTCGGCACCGACCGCGGTCTGCCGTCCAACCTGGACCTGCGTCGGGTGGTCAGCGACGACACCACCGACCCGGCGATGAAGCAGTCCATCGTGGTCGAGACCGAGCTGGCGCAGAAGTTCGGCCAGTCCCCGCAGGTGCCGATCAAGGGACACAGCAAGGTCAAGTCCGAGCTGGTCAAGGCGGCCGAGAACGTGCAGTACGGCCGGGCCACGTCCGCGCAGGCCGCCGCCCAGTTCGTCGAGGCGTGCAAGTCCGCCATCGCCTGACCGCCGCACGAGGCGAGGAGAGGAGCTGTTCGTGGCATTGACCACGGCGCCCGACCCGACCCGACGCGGCCCCGGATCCGGCCGGGGGGGGGGCGGGGCGGGGGGGGGCGGCGCGGCCGCGGCCCCCCGCACGCGGTGGGGGGGGGGGTTTGAGTTTGGGGGGGTTGTTGTCAGG
>NZ_JBEXHY010000191.1:0-7543 GCF_040608295.1 Micromonospora sp. NPDC005197
GTGCCGGTGAATCACCGGCACCCCGCTCGACTCCCGGGACGCTACGACCGGGACTTGTCCTGCTTCCAGGACAGCGGACCCGGCAGGTCGACGCGGTGCGCCCGGGCCTTCGAGTTCCAGGACCAGCGGCCGATCTTGATGCTCCACGAGGAGAAGCCGTTCTCGGTGAAGTTCAGGATGATCGGTCCGTACTTCTTGCGCTTGCGAAACATGAGGCCCATCGGAGGTCTCCCCTCGTCACCGTTCCCTGCCGTGTCGAGATCGAACATTCCCGAACGGGCGAATTCCGAAACCCCCTCGTCGTCCCGGGTGGACGGTGACGCGGCACGACCCGACAATCTGCGGGGCTGGCCGCCGGACCGATGGCCGGGTTCGACGCCGCCCGGGTGACCCGGGAGTTCTTTCCCGATGGGCGGCACGAGGCGCTGCTGCTGATGAGTGTGGGCCACCCCGGCCCGGACGCCTGGCGCGAGCGGCTGCCCCGGCTGCCCACGGCCGACGTCATCCACACCCGGTGACCAGGGTCAGCGCGGCTCCCACGCGTCGGGCAGGGCGGTGAGCTTGCGGACGTGTGCGGGCAGCCGACCGCTGACGATCTCGGCGAGGCTCACCTCGTCGACGACCCGTCGCACGGCGGCGCGGACCGCCACCCACAGGCCGGGCAGGTTCTCCGCCGCGCCCTCGTAGCGGGTCTCCTCCGGCCGCAGGCCGCGGACGCCCGCGAGGGGGCCCTCCACCGCGCGCAGCACCGCGCCGACGGTCACTTCGCGGGGCGGACGGGCGAGGGTGTAGCCACCCTCGGCGCCGCGCTGGGCGCGCACGATGCCGGCCCGGCGCAGATCGGCCAGGACCGCCTCCAGGAACTTGCGGGGCATGTCCTGCTCGGCGGCGATGGCCTGGGTGGACAACAGCGAGGGGTACGCGGTCGCGAGGCTCAGCGCCGCCCGTACCGCGTAGTCGCCGCGCGCGGAGATCTGCACCCCGCCATCATGCCCGCCCGATCCCGCCGCCCGACCCGGTGGGCTTCCCGGACCGCGTGGCGTGACCGCCGTTGGCCGGTTCGACGGCGGCGCCGGAGCGGAACCGCCCGCTGTTGGCGCCCGTCGGCTCGACCGCCGGTCGGGGTCGGACGACCCGCCCGGTGGCCGGCTGATCGCGGGCGGCGCGGAACGCGCCCGGGCTGACCCCGATCTCACGGGTGAAGAACCGGCCGAAGTTGGTGGGCTCGGTGAAGCCGAGCTGACGGCCGATCTGGGCGATCGGTTCGTCGCTCGCGGCGAGCAGCCGGGCGGCCTGCAACGCGACCCGCTCGTCGATGACCTGTTTGGCGCTGCGACCGGTCACGGCCAGGCAGGCGCGGGTCAGGGTCCGCACCGAGCAGCCGAGCGCGGCGGCATAGTCCTCGACCCGCCGGGTCACCTGGTAGCCGTGCTCGACCTCCCGGCAGAATCGCTGGAACGTCTCGACCTCCGGCCGGTGCCCGGACCGGGCCATACCGGGCAGCGTCAGCCGCAGCAGCAGCACGGCGAGCTGGTGGCGCAGCAGCGCACGACCGGCGGGGGCGCCGCCGTGCCGCTGGCAGTCCACCGCCAACTGGCTCACCTCGTTGATCACCGCGTCCTCGTCCTCGCCGGCCAACTGCCGCCAGGTCTGCGGGGCGTCCGGGTCGACGGCCAGGCCGTGCAGCGCGTCGGCGGTCCAGCCGACCACCGTCGCGTCGAACTGTGGGCCGGCGCAGCGCAGCACCTGACCGGCGCGGACCCGCAGCAGCGTGCCGGGTCGGCACGGCAACAGGTGGAAGTCCAGCTCGGCGTCGCCGTGACCCCGGGTGGTGAGGATCAACAGCTCCCGCTCGACGAACACCGGCCGCCGCCAGCCGGGGTCACCGGCCAGGTCGGCCAGCGCGAACGTGGAAATCTCGTCGGGTACGGGTGACGCCGTTCCGATCGATGGCGCGGGGGAGGGATCGGTGGAGACCATCGTCTGCGACGGTAGCCCGAACCGCAGGTCACCGCATCCCGATCAACGTGCGCGGCGGCGCCGAGGCTTGTGACGATCCCCGCGGCCGGGCTACGTTACCCGGCGGTAGCGCTGTGCGGTCCGTGGCCGCCTGGCGCCCGCCGTCCGCCCGACCGCCCGGCGGACCCGCCGACACGCGATGGGATGGGCATGACGCAGCTGTTCTCGGTCGAAGGCAAGACGGTCCTGGTCACCGGCGGGTCGCGGGGGATCGGGCTGATGATCGCCCAGGGCTTCGTCCGAGCCGGCGCCCGCGTGATCATCTCGTCCCGCAAGGCGGACGTCTGCGAGACGGTCGCCAAGGAACTCTCCGCCGAGGGCCACTGCGAGGCGATCCCCGCCGACCTGGGCACCGACGCGGGCGCCGAGACCCTCGCCGCCGCCGTCCGCGAGCGCATCGACCGTCTCGACGTGCTGGTCAACAACGCCGGCGCCACCTGGGGCGCTCCGCTGGAGAGCTACCCGGAGGCCGCGTTCGACAAGCTCTGGGCGGTCAACGTCAAGGCCGTCTTCCGGCTCACCACAGCGCTGCTGCCGGCGCTGCGCGCCGCAGCCAGCGCCGACGACCCCGCCCGCGTGATCAACATCGGGTCCATCGACGGCATCCGGGTGCCGTTCATGGAGGTGTACGCGTACTCGGCCACCAAGGCGGCCGTGCACATGCTCACCCGCAGCCTCGCCCACCAACTGGCCGGCGAGCAGATCACCGTCAACGCGATCGCGCCCGGCCCCTTCGAGAGCAAGATGATGGCGTTCGCCCTCAACGACCCGGCGAGCAGGACCGCCATCGAGCAGCAGGTGCCGCTGGGCCGCATCGGGCGCCCCGAGGACATGGCCGGCACCGCCATCTACCTCTCCTCGCGGGCTGGCGCGTACCTCACCGGCGCGGTCATCCCCGTCGACGGCGGCATCACCACCCACGGCTGAGCGCCGGCGACGCCGGGTCGGGCTGCCCGCGTACCCCCGGGTGTGCCAGGGCCGCGCGGACTCGGCAGATCCGCGCGGCCCTGTCTGGCCGGTGTTGCCCGTTCGGGCGGTGCTCAGCGACCGGCGAGCAGCCGGTTCACCGCCGTGTCGACGTCCAGGTGCTCGGCCTCGCGGCCGCGCGGGACGACGACGTACGTCCGTCGAAGGAAACGCACCAGGACGCTGCGCGGCACCTCGAAGAGGGCGTTGCCGTCCGGTGACGAGAGGGCCAGCGCGACGAAGTCGCCCCGTGGTGTGGCCCAGGGCCAGACCCGCACATCGCCGATGCCCGCCGGCTCGTCCAGGCCGGTGACCAGAAGTTCGCGCGCGAACGACCAGCTCACCGCCTCGCCCCCGGCCGATTCGGCATGGAACAGGACATGGACCGCATACGGGTCAGCAGGGTCGTAACGCAGACTGGCACGCACCGGCAAGGCGGTGGCGTCAGGTGCGACGAGCCTTAGCGACGTCTCGACCTCTACGGTCGTCGGTCGGATGACACTCATGGACGTTCTCCCCCCGGCACCGCTGCGGAACGCGCGTGTCCCGCTTTTCCCATACTCAGGTGCTACTCCTGGCTACGCTCCGCCATACGCTGACTTCACCCAGTGGTGGGAAGGGGGACGGAAAGGCCGCGTGAATGTGAGCATTCATGTAGGATTTCCGGTTCTGCCCAGTGCGTGATTCCGCCCGGCGTCGGGTGGCTCAGTCGTCGACTTACTCCGGTAACGTCCAGTCGGCCGTTGCAGTGACGGGCCCGAGCGACACTGGGGGGTGAAATGGTCACGAACCGATCCTCAGTGGATCCGGTGGCCGCGTCCGGTCCGCCGAAAGTCGCGGTCCGAGCAGCCGAAAAGCGGGGGTACGACGTGTCGATGGAGCAACCCGAGCGACCCGGACGGTCGACGCCCGACACGGGCCGTACCGGCGGCGTCCTCGTCGTCGGCGAGCCCCCGCGACGCCCACGCTGGCGGGACCGCATCTCGACCACCCTCGACCTGATCCGCGCCAACCCCACCGGCCGGATCGCCCTCAAGATCTTCATCTCGATCGCCGGCGCGCTGGTGGTCACCATCGGCATCGCCCTGATCCCGCTACCCGGGCCGGGCTGGCTGCTGGTCATCGCCGGCCTCGGCATCTGGGCCGTCGAATACCACTGGGCCCGCCGACTGCTCGGCTTCACCCGCCGACACGTGCACGGTTGGACACAGTGGGTGACGCGACAGTCGCTGCCGCTGCGCTTCGTGCTCGGCGTCGTCGGCCTGGTCTTCGTGGGTGTAGTGGTCTGGCTCTCACTCAAGCTCAGCTTCGGCATCGACGTGGTGGCCGAGGCGATGCAGTACCTCGCGACGCACTGACCCCGGATTTCCGGTCTGGTTCCACGATCGGGTAGAGTCAGTGGCGCTGAGGGCGATTAGCTCAGTGGGAGAGCGCTTCGTTCACACCGAAGAGGTCGCTGGTTCGATACCAGCATCGCCCACTCTCAGTTCTTGCAGGTCAGAGGCCGCTTCCCGGGTTCGGGAGGTGGCCTTTCTGCTTGCGTACAGCAGCTTTGTACAGCAGTTCTCGTCAGCGACTCAGGGAGTCGCCGAGGCGCTTGAGCGCGTCTCTCGTCTTTGTCGATGAGACCTGCGTGTAGATCTCCATCGTCACCGAGAAGCGGGCGTGCCTCAGCACCTGCATGGCGAATCCGGGGTGGACGTCGAGGTCGGCCAGGAGCGTGGCGCAGGTTCGCCTGGCGTCGTGAACGGTGATCGGCCTGACGCCGGCTCTCTCGCACCTTGTCTGCCAGGAGCGTTGGAAGTTGCGCGGCTCGATGGGTGTGCCGTAGCGGGTGGTGAAGACGAGGTCCGTTTCGTGCCACGCCTTGCCGCGGCTGCTTCAGCTTCGTCGCGTTGTTGCTGTCTGAGCTTGAGGGCGGTCAGGCAGATGTCGGGCAGGGGAAGGGTGGCGTCGGACGCCTGGGTCTTGGTGTCGCGGTGCAGGAGCTGGCCGCGTACGCGTTGGAGTTGGCGGCCGATAGTCAGTTCTCCGGCATCGAGGTCGACGTCCTCCCAGGTGAGTCCCAGCGCTTCGCCCTTACGGAGTCTGGTGACGAGGACCAGCGCGTAGGCGGCGTAGAGCGGGTCGTCGTGTGCTCGGGCGGACTCCAGGAACTTGCGCGCCTCGTCGCTTGACCAGGACTTGCCCCGCCGTCGGCGGACGGTGGCGAGGGTGACCGGCACGGCGCGGTTCCTGGTGATGAGGTCTTCGGCCTGGGCGTGGGTGAGGGCGGCTCGTAGCGCGGCTCGGATGTCGCTGACCGTCCGCGTCGACGGGACGGCCTGGCAGCAGCGGCCGACCGCGCAGCAGCGGCGCTTGTGCTTCGGGCGGGCGGCATCCTTGCCCTGGGCGCAGCACTGGCAGGTGCGGGCCACCTGGTTGATCCAGGTCTGCACGTCCCGGGACTGGAGCCGGTCCAGCCGCTTGCCGCCGAGGCCGGGGGAGATGCAGCGGCGGACGAATGTCTCGTTTGTGGCGTAGGTCAGGGGCGCGCGGTTCGGTTGGATGATTTCGTTGAGCCAGTAGGTGAGGAAGCTGCCGACCGTCGGGACGCTGGTCGCTACCAGTCCCTGCTTCGCCTGCTGGTGCAACTTGATCCACTTGTCGTGGACGGTCTCGCGGGTCTTGCCGTAGACGTACTTCCGGGTGCGCCTGCCATCCGGCTTAGTGACCCAGACGTACGCGGCGAAGCCGTTGCGGTAGGGGAAGATGGAGCCTTCGCCGTTGGCGCGCGTGCGGGCGGGCATCAGGCAGCCTCCTGGCGTTCGACCTGCTCGCGGATGTAGTCGTCGACCCACTCCGGGAGGATGCGGCGGTACTTGCCGTCCTTGATAGAGCGCAGCTCGCCGGTAGCGATCTTCATCTTGACCTTGGAGATGCCGAAGCCGAGCAGGACGGCGACTTCGGCGGGGGAGTACCAGCGGGGGCGGAGATCGTGGTTCATGCGGCGGCCCCGGTGAGCCAGGCTTCATGTGCGAGTTCTTCCCGACCGATGCGTCTGGCCTCACGCCGCTGACTTGCGGCGGTGTTGGCGAGCAGGGCGTCACCTTCGGTGAGTCAGCCGGACCCGCTGAAGGCGAGGGTGCCGACCGTGATCGTGTCTGGCGGGTCGTCGTCCTCTTCGCGTCGGTAGTTGGCGCGAGTGTCGCGGAGCAGGCCGAGGGTGACGGAGTAGCGGCGGGCCTTGGTGAGGAAGTGTTAGGGGTTCAAGCCTCAGCCACCCGGCTCCCGTGCCCGATCCGTGCCCGATGCAGCGGTCAACACCGGCCAGTAGAGGCCTATGGGGAAGCCTGCTCGGATGGTCCGTACTCCCACGACCAGCCGGCACCAGGCCCAAGGAGCCCTACTTAACCCGATTCCCAAGCTGACAGTGCTCGACCGTCCCCGCCAGGGCAGTGTTCCGGCGGGTGGTAGAACGGGGGATGGAGATCGCGCAGCTCAGGCAGGCGTTGGATGACATCTTCGACGGCGCGATCGTGCATCACGGGTACACCGACTACGTCCGCGACTACGAAGTCATCGTCTACGTCACCGCAGACCCGCGTACCGGCATCCCACCCGTCCACCTCCGCTACCTCTTCAAGTACTGCGTCGCAGCCGAGGTGCAGACGGCGGTGAGTCCCGAGACCTGGCGTTGCTCGCTCGACGAGCGACTGACCGACCGGGAGATCGGTCCGGACCTGGACGGCTTTGTGTGGGCGGTGCGCTGGCAGCCGCTCTACCCAGGTGCGGAGGTGGTGGCAGACTCCGAGCGTGCCCGGTCGTGGGCTGACAAGGTCGGCATTCCCTTTCACGAGGTCCGCTTCAAGATGAACGCTCACGCCATCACTCTCATCTTCAGCGACCTTGACGTGACGGAGGTGAGGGAGGGCTACGCGCCCTTCACAGTCACCGACGACGATTGATGCAACGATCTTGCAACTCGCCTGGGGGTGACTAACTGGTGACGATCGGGACGGACGCCAGCGGACGAGCAGGAATGCTGATGGACGTTCCCAGCAGTTCAACGCCCGCAAAACGGCGGGCCAACCCCCGTGTTGGTTGCCTGGGGGTCAAGGAGTCGGCGGCTCTTGCGATGCGTCGGGCGCAGTACTGCGGAAGGCCGCCGCCAGCTGGCCAGGACGCCATCCCTCGCTCAGCGCCTTGCGGATGACTGCCGCGACCATCGATGGAAGAACAGGGACCGACGGGCAGCCGATCCAATTGCTCGGGTGGTCCTGGGGCATGCTGACCAGCAGTACGCCGCCCTTGCAGTCGGCTTGCTCAACGGCGAGGGAGAGTGGCCGCTCACCGAGCGCCTGCGCGTAGGTAGGTCGTCCACGCCCCCGCCACCTGAAGACCACGCCGTCGACCGTGATGAGTCGAGAGCCCTTCTTGGTCAACGTCACGTCGATCCTAACGCCGCCGGATGCCAGTGGCAGTGGGCTTGACCCGTTTCGACGGACAGGGTCGATGTGTTGATCTTAGTCAGGCTGCCTGGGCCGCTGGTAGGAGGTGCGAACCGGTGGATTCGAAG
>NZ_JBEXHY010000192.1:0-7459 GCF_040608295.1 Micromonospora sp. NPDC005197
GGCGTGCCCGGGCGGCGGTCGCGCGCCCGCACCGGGCGGGGACGCACCACCGGGGCCCGCGTGCCGGCCGCTCGGGTCGGCGCGCTGCACCTGCCGGCCACGATTCGCGCCGCCGCGCCACATCAGGCGGCCCGGGGGAGGCTGACCGGCCCGCTGCGACTGCGCCCGGACGACGTGCGGGAGGCGGTCCGGGAGGGGCGTGAGGGCAACCTCGTGCTGTTCGTGGTGGACGCGAGCGGGTCGATGGGCGCCCGGCAGCGGATGACCGCCGTGAAGGACGCGGTCCTCGCGCTGCTCACCGACGCCTACCAGCGGCGGGACAAGGTCGCCGTGATCGCCTTCCGGGCCAGCGGTGCGCGGACGCTGCTGCCGGCCACCTCGTCGGTGCTGGCCGCCTCGACGCGGCTGGCCGAGCTGCCCACCGGTGGACGCACGCCGCTTGCCGAGGGCCTGCTCGCCGCCGCCGAGCTGCTGCGGCTGGAGCGCCGACGTGACCCGAAGCGCCGCCCCCTGGTCCTCATCGTCACCGACGGCAAAGCCACCGCCGGGCCGCGTCCACTGGACCGGGCCGCGGCGGCCGCGACGGTGCTGGCCGCGACAGCGGCCCCCTGCGTCGTCGTCGACTGTGAGTCCGGCCCGGTCCGCCTGCACCTGGCGCGCCGCCTGGCCACCCAGCTGAACGCGCCCCTGACCCCCCTGGCCGCCCTGACCCGCCCCCGCGATCGTGCGGTTCCGGTCGCGACATGAGGGGACCAAGCGCGCAGATGACCAGCAGAAAAGGCACGATCGCGGGAGTGCCCGCGGGACGGGGGACGGGCTGATGCCACAGGGACAGCCGAGCGTGGTGCCCGCTGACGGGTTGACGACCCGGCAGCGGCGGCACCGGCCACTGCTGATCGTCCACACCGGACAGATGAAGGGGAAGTCGACCGCTGCCTTCGGGTTGGCGTTGCGGGCGTGGACCGCCGGCCTGCCGGTCGGGGTGTTCCAGTTCGTCAAGAGCGCCAAGTGGCGGGTGGGGGAGGAGAACGCCTTCCGGGCGCTCGGCGAGGTGCACGAGCGTACCGGCCAGGGCGCGCCGGTGGCCTGGCACAAGATGGGCGAGGGCTGGTCCTGGATCCAGCGCGGCGGCGAGGCCGACCACGCCGTGGACGCCCTGGAGGGCTGGCGGCAGATCCAGCGCGACCTGGCCGCGCAGCGGTACGGGCTGTACGTGCTGGACGAGTTCACCTACCCGATGAAGTGGGGTTGGGTGGACGTCGACGAGGTGGTCGCCACCCTGGCCGACCGCCCCGGCTTCCAGCACGTCGTCATCACCGGCCGGGACGCCGACCCGCGCCTGATCGCCGCCGCGGACCTGGTGGCCGAGCTGACCAAGGTCAAGCACCCGATGGACGCCGGCCAGAAGGGCCAGAAGGGCATCGAGTGGTGAGCGCGCCCTGGGCGCTGCCCCGAGTGGTCATCGCCGCGCCGGCCAGCGGCCACGGCAAGACCACAGTCGCCACCGGGCTGCTCGCCGCGCTGCGCCGTCGCGGCCTGACGGTCAGCCCGCACAAGGTCGGCCCGGACTACATCGACCCCGGCTACCACGCCCTCGCCGCCGGGCGGCCCGGCCGGAACCTCGATCCGTTCCTGGTCGGAGCCGAGCGGATCGCCGGTCTGCTGCGCCACGGCGCGAGCATCCCGACGCCCGCCGACATCGCCGTGGTGGAGGGTGTGATGGGCCTGCACGACGGCGCGGTGGGCCGACGCGACTTCGCCTCCACCGCGCACGTCGCCCGCCTCCTCGACGCGCCAGTGGTGCTGGTGCTGGACACCACCGCGCAGGGTCGCTCGGCCGCCGCGCTGACCCTCGGCATGGCCGCGTTCGACCCGGCGGTCCGCATCGGCGGGGTGATCCTCAACCGGGTCGGCTCGCCCCGGCACGAGACCCTGCTGCGCGACGCCCTCGCCGAGGTGGGCGTACCGGTGCTCGGGGCGGTCACCCGCGCCGCCGAGGTCGCCGCGCCGGCCCGGCATCTCGGGCTGGTCCCGGTCGCCGAGCGGGCGCCCGAGTCCCTCGCGATCGTCGCCGCCCTCGCCGAGCTGGTCGAGGCCACCGTGGATCTCGACGCCGTGCTCGACCTGGCCCGCACCGCCGCGCCGCTGACCACCCCGGCGTGGGACCCGGTCGCCGCCGTCGGCGGGCCGGCCGGCCACGAACGCCCGCTCGTCGCGCTCGCCGGTGGTCCGGCCTTCACCTTCTCGTACGCGGAGACCGCCGAACTGCTCACCGCCGCCGGGGCGGACGTGGTCACCGTCGACCCGCTGCGCGACCCGGCGCTGCCCGCCGGCACCCGCGCGGTCGTGATCGGCGGCGGGTTCCCCGAGGCGTACGCGGAGGCCCTCGCGGGCAACGGCACGCTCCGGGCCGAGCTGGCCGACTTCGACGGGCCGATCGTGGCCGAGTGCGCCGGGCTGCTCTACCTCGGGCAGGCCCTGGACGGCGTACCGATGTGCGGTCGGCTGGACCTCACCGCCCGGATGACCGGCCGGCTCACCCTCGGCTACCGCGAGGCCCTGGCCGTCACCGACTCCCCGGTGGCCCGCGCGGGCGAGCCGGTACGCGGCCACGAGTTCCACCGCACCACCACCGACCCCGCTCACGGCGAGCGGCCGGCGTGGCGCTGGAACGGCACGGACCACGGCTTCGTCGCCGGCCGCGTGCACGCCTCCTACCTGCACACCCACTGGGCCGGCCACCCCGCCGCGGCCCGCCGGCTGGTCGAGGCGTGCCGATGAGCGCGCAGCGCGCCCACGCGGGGCTGACTACCGACGCGTGTCCCGCCGACGCCACGCTGACCGGCGTCGGTGTCGGGCCGGGTGACCCGGAACTGCTCACCGTCAAGGCCGTACGGATCCTGCGCGCGGCCGACGCGGTGTTCGTACCCGTGATGGCGGACCGGGTCGCGCCGAGCGCGACCGCCGGTGCGACGCCGCCGGGCGCACAGGCCGGGCGGGCCGAGGCGACCGTCCGGGAGTACGTGCCGGCGGATCGGCTGCGTCGGCTGCCGTTCGCCCTCGACGACCGGGGTGGGGTGACCGCCCGCCGGGCGGCGGCCTGGGACGACGCCGCCCGGAGCGTGGTCGACGCGGTCGACGCGGGCGCGCGGTCCCTCGCCTTCGCCACCATCGGCGACCCCAACGTCTACTCCACCTTCGGCTATCTGGCGCAGAGCGTCCGCGCGCTGCGCCCCACCGTGCGGGTGGCGACAGTGCCCGGCGTGACCGCCATGCAGGAGCTGGCCGCCCGCAGCGGCATTCCGCTCTGCGAGGGACGCGAACCGCTCACGCTGCTGCCGGCCACCGCCGGTCTGGCGCTGTTCGCCGACGCCCTCGCCGGGCCGGGCACCGTTGTCGCCTACAAGGGCTGGCGGCGGCACCCGGAGCTGCTCGCCGAACTGCGCCGGCAGGGCCGCCTCGCCGACGCGGTGCTCGGGCGCAGCCTCGGCCTGCCCGGGGAGAGCGTCGGCGGGGTCGACGACACCGCGCACGACCTGCCGTACCTGTCGACGTTGCTGGTGCCCGCCCGCCGCGACCACCGAGGAGGAAAGCTGTGACCAGCAACGGCAAGGTGTGGTTCGTCGG
Organism: Micromonospora sp. NPDC005197; assembly: GCF_040608295.1. Lineage (NCBI taxonomy): Bacteria > Bacillati > Actinomycetota > Actinomycetes > Micromonosporales > Micromonosporaceae > Micromonospora > Micromonospora sp. NPDC005197. The sequence continues at coordinate 3,628 of NZ_JBEXHY010000192.1, forward strand.
GGCCGGCCCGGGTGCGGCGGACCTGCTGACCCTGCGGGCCGCCCGGGTGATCGCCGCGGCCGACATCGTGATCTGGGCGGCCAGCCTGGTGCACGCCGACGTCCTCGACCACGCGCGCCCCGACGCGGAGATCGTCGACTCGTCGCAGCTGCCCATCGAGGGCGTGCTCCCGCTCTACCAGCGCGCCGCCGAGCAGGGGCTGACCGTGGCCCGCATCCACTCCGGCGACCCGGCGCTCTGGGGCGCCGTGCAGGAGCAACTGGACCTGTGCCGAACGCTCGACCTGGCCGTCGAAATCGTGCCCGGAGTGTCGTCGTTCACCGCCGTCGCGGCGCTCGTCGGGCGGGAGCTGACCGTGCCCGAGGTCGCCCAGTCGGTGATCCTCACCCGCCTCGAAGGCGGCAAGACCCCGATGCCGCCCGGCGAGCGGGTCCGCGACTTCGCCCGGCACGGCACCACCATGGCGCTGTTCCTCTCCGCCGCCCGCTCCGGTCAGGTGCAGGCCGAGCTGCTGGCCGGCGGCTACCCGGCGGACACCCCGGCCGTGGTGGCGTACCAGGCGACGTGGCCCGACGAGCTGGTCGTGCGCTGCACGGTCGGCACCCTGGAGGCCACGGTCAAGCAGCACAAGCTGTGGAAACACACGCTCTTCCTGGTCGGGCCGGCGCTGGCCGCCGAGGGCACCCGCTCGCACCTGTACCACCCCGGGCACTTCCACACCTTCCGTCGCGCCGAGCCGGCCGCCCGTGCCGAGCTGCGCCGCCAGACCGGCGGTCGCGCCGGGGGAACAGGCACACCGTGACGTACGCCGAGCCGCCGCTGCGCGAGCCGGACCTGCCGCGTACGGCGAAGGTCCGGCCCACCGCGCTGCGGACGGGTTGGACCACCGGGGCCTGCGCCACGGCCGCGGCGAAGGCCGCCGTCTCGGCGCTCGTCACGGGCGTGGCCCCGTCGGAGGTGGAGATCGGGCTGCCCGCCGGGCGGCGGGTGCGGTTCCCGGTCGAACGCTGCGAGGTGACCGGCAACCCACCGGCGCGCGCCGAGGCGGTGGTCGTGAAGGACGCCGGTGACGACCCGGACGTCACCCACGGCGCCGAGCTGACCGCCACCGTGGACTGGACCGACGTCCCCGGGCTGCGCCTGGCCGGCGGTCCCGGCGTCGGCACCGTCACCAAGCCGGGCCTCGGGCTCGCGGTCGGTGGCCCGGCCATCAACGACACCCCACGCCGGATGATCGGCGAGGCGGTGGCCGAGGTGGTCGACCTCACCGAGGTCGGTGTCCGCGTGGTCATCAGCGTGCCCCGGGGCGAGATCATGGCCCGCAAGACCACCAACCGCCGGCTCGGCATCCTCGGCGGCATCTCGATCCTCGGTACCACGGGGATCGTCCGACCCTTCTCCACCGCCTCCTGGCGGGCCAGCGTCGTCCAGGCCGTGCACGTGATGGCCGCCCAGGGCGAGCGGACCGTGGTGCTGTGCACCGGCGGGCGTACCGAGCGGGCCGCCCGCGCGCTGCTGCCCGAGCTGCCCGAGGTGTGCTTCGTCGAGGTGGGCGACTTCACCGGCGCCGCCGTCACCGCCGCGGTGGGCGACGCGATGACCGGGGTGGTCTTCGTCGGCATGGCCGGCAAGCTCGCCAAACTCGCCGCCGGAATCCTGATGACCCACTACACCCGCTCGAAGGTGGACCTGTCGCTGCTCGGCGCGGTGACTGCCGACGCTGGCGGCGATCCGGCGCTGGTCGCCGCGGTGACCGAGGCGAACACCGGGCGGCACGCGTACGAGCTGTGGGAGGCCGCCGGGCTGCTCGGCCCGGCCGGGGACCTGCTCTGCCAGCGGGTCGGGCAGGTGCTGCGTCGCTTCGCCGGGCCGACGGTCACCGTGGACGTGGCGATGGTCGACTTCGCCGGCGCGCGGGTGGTCGCCTCGTCGGGCCGGTGGCCGCGATGAGCCGGGCGACCGCGACGGCCGCCGACCCGCTGGTGACCGTGGCGTCTCCGGACCCGCTGGTGACCGTGGCCGCCCCGGACGCGTTGGTGACAGTGGTCGGGTTGGACGCGGCCGGAGCGCCACCGCACCCCGCCCTCGCGCCCGCGCTGGCCGGGGCGGGGCTGGTCGTCGGAGCGGCCCGGCACCTGGCCACCGTTTCCGTGCCGCCCGGCGTGGACACCGTCGTCCTCGGGCCGCTCGCCCCGGCCGTACGGCGGCTGAGCGTCGCCGTGGCCGCCGGGGTGCCGGCCGTGGTGCTGGCCAGCGGCGATCCCGGCCTGTTCGGCATCGTCCGGCGGCTGCGTACGGCCGGGCTGCCCCTGCGGGTGGCGCCGGCGGTCTCCAGTGTGGCCGCCGCGTTCGCCCGTGCCGGGCTGCCCTGGGACGGTGCCGCCGTGGTCACCGCGCACGGCCGCGACCCGCGACCGGCCCTGAACGCCTGCCGGGCGCTGCCCCTGGTCGCGGTGCTCACCGCGCCGGGCGTCGGCGCGGCCGAGCTGGGCGCCGGACTGATCGGCTGGTCCCGCCGGCTGGTGGTCGCCGAACACCTCGGCACCGACGCCGAACGCGTCCGGGCGGTGACCCCCGAGCAGGCCGCCGCCGGCACCTGGTCCGACCCGCACGTCCTGCTCAGCATCGCCGACACCGCACCCGCCGGATTCGTGCCCACCGACGTCACGCCCGACCGGGTCGCAACCGGTGGGATGCGCGCCGACAACCAACCCGCCGCCGCGCCGGCCGGTGGCTGGGCGTTGCCGGAGGACCGGTACGCCCACCGCGATTCCATGATCACGAAGTCCGAGGTGCGTGCTCTCGTCGTCGCCCGGCTGCGGCCTCGTCTGGGCCGGCTGGTCTGGGACGTCGGCGCGGGCAGCGGCTCGGTCGGCATCGAGTGCGCGCTGCTCGGCGCTGCCGTGCTCGCCGTCGAGCAGGAGCCCGCGTCCGCCGCGACCATCCGGGCCAATGCCGCGACGCACGCCGTCGACGTGCGGCTCGTCATCGGGCGGGCTCCGGCGGCGCTGGCCGGGTTGCCCGAGCCGGACGCGGTCTTCGTCGGAGGTGGCGGTGTCGACGTCCTCACCGCCGTGGTGGCCCGCCGACCCGAGCGGGTGGTGCTCACGCTGGCCGCGCTGGACCGCGTCGCGCCGGCCGTGGGCCTGCTGCGTGCCGCCGGCTACACCGTCGAGGGCAGCCAGCTCTCCGCCGCCCGCCTCGCCGACCTGCCCGGTGGGTCGATCCGCCTCGCGGCCACCAACCCGGTGGTCGTCCTCACCGGGGAGCGCCCGTGACCGACCAGAACCCGCCCGCCCGGATCGGCCTGGTGGCGGCCACCGCCGCCGGTCGCCGGCATGCCGACACCCTGACCGCCGCGTGGCCGCACGCCTGGCTGGTCGAGGGGGAGACCGTCGCCGACGCGTTGCGCAGCGCCTGGGCCGGCTGTGACGCGGTGATCGCGTTCCTGGCCACCGGGGCGGTGGTGCGCATCCTCGCGCCGCTGCTCGACGACAAGCGCACCGACCCGGCCGTGGTGGTCGTCGACGAGGCGGCCCGGCACGCCGTGGCGCTGCTGGGCGGTCACGCCGGCGGGGCCAATGCCCTCGCCGAGCAGGTCGCCGCGCTGCTCGACGCCCGACCGGTGATCACCACCGCCACCGACGCGGTCGGCCTGCCGGGGCTGGACACCCTCGGCTGGCCGGTGCAGGGCGCGGTCGCCGCGGTGTCCCGGGCCATCCTGGACGGTGAACCGGTCCGGCTGATCGCCGACGCCGACTGGCCGCTGCCCGCCCTGCCCCCCAACGTGCGGGCCGCCGCCCATCCCGAGTCCGCCGCCGGCCCCGCCGCC
>NZ_JBEXHY010000193.1:0-7362 GCF_040608295.1 Micromonospora sp. NPDC005197
CGGCGCCGGCCGCGCGCGACGGGCCCGCGCCCGGGTGATCCGGATGGAGATCGCGGTGACCGTGAACCGGTCGCCCGCGGAGGCGTACCGGTTCTGGCGCGACATGGAGAACCTGCCGAAGTTCATGGCGCACCTGGAGTCGGTACGCGCCGACGACCTGCGCCGCTCCCACTGGGTCGCGCGCGGCCCGGCCGGTCGCCACGTCGAGTGGGACGCCGAGATCATCGACGACCAGCCGAACAGGGCCATCACCTGGCGCTCGCTGCCGGGCACCCGGGTGGCCAACGCCGGGCGGGTCCGGTTCGCGCCCGCCCCGGGCGACCGGGGCACCGAGGTACGGGTGCAACTGCGCTACGCGCCCCCGGCCGGCGCGCTGGGCCGGTCGGTGGCCAAGCTCTTCGGTGCGGAGCCCGAGCAGCAGGTCCGCGACGACCTGCGCCGGTTCAAGCAGGTGCTGGAGGCCGGCGAGGTGGTCCGCTCCGAGGGCAGCCCGAACGGCATCTCCGTACGCCAGCAGGCCATGCAGCGGCCCGCGCAGCCGCTGCCGGCGGCCCGTCGCTGACCACCCACGCCGTCGAAAGGGACCGCGGAGATGAAGGCCACCGCCTGGATGGGCACCGACACCGTCAAGGTGATCGACGTGCCCGACCCGACGATCATGAATGCCCGCGACGCGATCGTGAAGATCAGCACCACCGCGATCTGCGGCTCCGACCTGCACCTCTACCACGGCTACATCCCGGCCATGCGCAAGGGAGACATCCTCGGCCACGAGTTCATGGGCGAGGTGGTGGAGGTGGGCCCGCAGGTGCGCAACCTCAAGCCCGGCGACCGGGTGGTGGTGCCCTTCCCGATCGCCTGCGGGCACTGCTCGTCGTGCCAGCGGGGCCTGTACTCGGTGTGCGAGAACTCCAACCCCAACGCCGGGATCGCCGAGAAGGTCGTGGGCCACTCGCCGGCCGGCATCTTCGGCTACTCCCACCTCCTCGGCGGGTACGCGGGCGGTCAGGCCGAGTACGCCCGGGTGCCGTTCGCCGACGTCGGCCCGCTCAAGGTGCCCGACTACATCCCCGACGACCAGGCGGTCATGCTCGCCGACGCCTTCCCGACCGGCTACATGGGCGCCGAGATGTGCGACATCAAACCGGGGCAGGTCATCGCGGTCTGGGGCGCGGGACCGGTCGGGCTGCTCGCCGCCGCCAGCGCCCGGCTGCTCGGCGCGGAGCGCGTGATCGTCATCGACCGGTTCCCGTACCGGCTGCGGCTCGCCGAGGAGCACGTCGGCGCCGAGACGATCAACTATGCCGAGGCCGACGTGCTGGACACCCTCGACGAGATGACCGCCGGCCGGGGGCCGGACGCGTGCATCGACGCGGTCGGCCTGGAGGGCCACCACGGCAACGCGGCCCTGTACGCGTACGACCGGGCCAAACAGGCCACGCGGACCGAGACGGAACGGCCCTTCGCGCTGCGCGAGGCGATCCTGGCCTGCCGCTCCGGCGGGGTGGTGTCGGTCATCGGCGCGTACGGGGGCTTCGTCGACAAGTTCCCGATGGGCGCGTTCATGAACCGGTCGCTGATCATGCGGACCGGCCAGTGTCACGTGCAGCGCTACACCCGGCCACTGCTGGAACGCATCCAGCTCGGCGAGATCGACCCGAGCTTCGTCGTCAGCCACCGGCTGCCGCTACGCGACGCCGCGAAGGGCTACAAGATCTTCCAGAAGAAGCAGGACGACTGCACGAAGGTGCTCCTCAAGGCCTGAGCGTCGACCGGCCGCCGCGCGCGGCCCTCCGGGCGGTATTCGGGGGCGGCGTCGTACTCGAAGATCGGGATCGTGCTGCTCCCCGAGTGGCGGGGGAGGGGCGTCGGATGGCGCGACGGACATCTTTACAGCCGGCTGCGCGACGATCCGCCGCCCGCAGCGCTCGCCGGGAATTGATTCCGGGACGGGGGACCCGTGCCGGTCCACCGCTGCCCGAACACCGCACCACCGGACGCCGTGCCACCCCGTTTGTGCCCGGCGAGCCGGGGAAACCGCCCCGTTCGCCCGGCGGGCCGCACGGCCGGCCGAGCAGACGGAAGGAGCGGGTCATGGAGTACGACCAGATGATCGCCACGGTGCGCCAGCGTGCGGGCCTCGGGGAGAACGAGGCCGTGCGGTCCGTACAGGCCGTCCTGTCGGTGCTCGGCGAACGGCTCGCCGGCCAGGAGGCCGACCACCTGGCGGCACAGCTACCGGATCGGCTGGACGCGTCGGTCACCCGTAATCCGCAGGGCCGCCGGTGGGACATCGGTGAGTTCCTCAAGCACGTCGGCGACCGGGAGCAGGTCGCGAACGCGGACCAGGTGCGTCAACACGCCCAGGCGGTGCTGCGTACCGTCGCCGAGGCCCTCAACGACGACGAGCGACAGGACCTGCTCGCCCAACTGCCGGGCGGCATCATCGACCTGTTCGGCGTGCCGACACCGCGCGGTTGACCGCCGCCGCACATCAGGGGATCGGCCACTCGTGCACCGGCCGGTTGCTGTGCATCAGCGTCACGTAGTGCCGGACCACCTCGCGCAGCGCCTCCGGCCGGTCCAGGTGATCGGCGGACTCCAACCGGTGCAGCGTTTCCACCTGCCAGGTCGCGCCGTTGCGGCTGGTCAGGCAGCGCTGCTCGATGATGCCCAGCAGCCGGTCGCGCTCGGTCGGATCGAGGCCCCACCGGTCCAGGCCGTGGTGCGCCATCGGCAGCAGCCGGCGCAGCACCAGCTCGGTGACCGGCAGGTAACCGAGGCCGGGCCAGAAGACCTGCGCGTCGATGCCGTGCCGGGCGCAACTGGTGAAGTTCTCCTCGGCGGCGCTGAACGACATCTGTGACCACAGTGGGCGATCCGACTCGGCCAGGGCGCGGACCAGTCCGAAGTAGAAGGCCCCGTTGGCGATGGTGTCCAGCACGGTCGGCCCGGCCGGCAGCACCCGGTTCTCGACGCGCAGGTGCGGCCGGCCGCGCGACACGTCGTACACCGGGCGGTTCCAACGGTAGATCGTGCCGTTGTGCAGCCGGAGCTCGGCCAGGTTGGGCACCTCGCCGGCCGCGAGGGTCTGCGCCGGGTCCTGCGGGTCGCACACCGGCAGCAGCGCCGGGAAGTAGCGGACGTTCTCCTCGAACAGGTCGAACACGCTGGTGATCCACCGCTCGCCGAACCAGACTCTGGGGCGTACCCCCTGGGCTTTGATCTCTTCTGGCCGGGTGTCGGTGGCCTGCTGGAACAGCGGGATGCGGGTCTCGCGCCACAGCTCCCGGCCGAAGAACAGCGGCGCGTTCGCGCCCAACGCCACCTGGATGCCGGCGACCACCTGGGCGGCGTTCCAGTAGTCGGCGAACTGCGCCGGGCTGACCTGGAGGTGGAACTGGGTGCTCGTGCAGGCCGCCTCCGGGGTGATCGTGTCGGCGGTGACCGCCAGGCGCTCCACCCCGCTGATGGCGATCGGCAGGTCCTCACCCCGGGCGGCGAAGATCTGCTCGTTGAGCAGCTTGTAGCGCGGGTTCGCCGAGAGCGTCTCGGCGGTCAGGTGCTCGGGGCGCAACGTCGGCAGGATGCCGATCATGACCATGTGCGCGCCGATCGCCCGCGCCTTCTCCTCGGCGGCGTTGAGGCTGGCCCGCACGTGCTCCTCGAAGTCGGCGGTGCCGGTGCCGGTCAGCCGCCGCGGCGGCACGTTGATCTCGATGTTGAACTGGCCCAGCTCCGTCTGGAAGCTCGGATCCTCGATGGCCGCCAACACGTCGGCGTTGCGCATCGCCGGGTTCGACGCCTCGTCGACGAGGTTCAGCTCGATCTCCAGCCCGGTCATCGGCCGGTCGATGTCGAACCGCGACTCGCGCAACATCTCGGCGAAGACGTCCAGGCAGTTGCGCACCTTCTCGCGGTACCGGGCCCGGTCCTCCCGACTGAAGGTCCGTACGCCGACATCCTCGCCCATGGTCACCACCCTGTCACCGCTGGTCCCCCCCAAACCTCGCACGTGGCCGGCGGGCGGGGGAAGACCCGAGGGTTCTTTCCTACCCAGTCGCGGGCTCCGTGACCCCTGTCGCACGCTGCGTGGCCGACGAGGGCGCGAACGGCCGGCACCGTTAGCATTGCCGCCCGAGAGGTGGTGGCGTCCGGATGCGCGAGAAGGTGACCCGGCTGTTCGTCGCGGCGGCGATCGCCGAGGCGTGCTCCTGGCTGGCCCTGCTGGCCGGAATGGCCGTCAAGTACGGTCCGCCCGGCAACGAGCTGGGCGTCAAGATCTTCGGCCCGATCCACGGCGGCCTGTTCATCGCGTACGGGCTGCTGGTGCTCGCGGTGGCCCGACTGCGCCGGTGGAGCCTGCCGGTGACCGTGGTGGCGCTGGCCTGTGCCGTGCCGCCGTTCGCCACCCTGATCTTCGAGCGCTGGGCCCGTCGCAGGGGAATCCTCGGCGTCGACCGCCGCCCGACCCGCGAGCCCGCACCCGTCGGCTGACGCGCGGCCCGGCCGCTGCGCGGGCCGCCGCCGGGTCAGGTCAGGTCACTGCGGAGCAGGCCACCACGCCGGCGAGCAACAGCGCGCCCAGCGCCGCCTGCAACAGCAGTGGCGGGCCGAGATGCGACCAGAGCGTCGCGGTACGCGGGGTGAGCAGCTGCCCGGTGGTGAGGTTGACGATCCGCTCGATGCGCGGCGGCAACTCCGGGTCACGCTGCGGGCGCAGCGTGAGCTGCACCTGGTCGGCCGGGTGCAACGCGCTCTGCGGCAGGTGCCCGTGCAGCTCCACCTCGCAGAGCTGACCGGCGGTGTTGCGCAGGCGCACCGGGGTGACCAGGTACTCCGGGCCCTGCTTCAGCTCCTTCCAGCGCCGCCGGGTGCCGCCGCCGCCGAACGAGAAGAGCGCGCGCAGCAGCAGGGCCGGCAACCGGGCGAACGCCGCCGCGGCGAGCACCGCGACCAGCACCGGTTGGCCGACGCGTATCTCGCGGGTGTAGCCGTCGAGCAGGCGGACCAGCCGCCCGGTGACGATCCGCTCCGTCGGGTGCACGATCCGTCGGGTATCGAGTCCGCTGTCCATCCCCACCACCGAGAGTCCGCTTGTGTTCACTGATCGTATCGATGTCCCCGGTTGAACGCCGTGAATGAAACCTGGTCACGGGCTCACGGCCACGAGGTGACATCCCGGGCGAGCAGGGTAAGCGGGGGGCCGAGCTGGAAAGGGGTCGAGCATGCAGCTGTCCTTCCTGCGCCCGCTCTACGACCGACCCGGGCCGTGGTGCTCGGTGTACCTGGACGCCTCCGCCGACACGGAGGACGCCAAACCGGCGCTGGACCTGCGCTGGCGTGCCCTGGAACGCAGCCTGGCCGACCAGGGCGCGGACGAGGCGAGCATCGCCGCGCTGGACCGGGTGATCCGGGGTCACGACCCGATGGTCGGTGACTACGGCCTGGCCGTCTTCGCCAGCCACGGCCGGGTGGTGCTCTCCGAGTACCTGTCCGCGCCGCCGCTGCGCGACCTGGCCAGTTTCGGGCCACTGCCGCACGTGATGCCGCTGCTCGCCCAGCGCGGCGAACAGGTGGCCTGGGTCCGGGTGGTCGCCGACCGCACCGGCGGCGACGCGATGGCGGTCAGCGCGGGCGGGGTGCCCCGACGGGCGCACGTCGCCGGCCGGGACAGCTTCCCGCTGCGTCGCGTGCAGCCCGGCGGCTGGTCCCAGTCGCGCTATCAGCGCGCCGCCATGGAGGCGTGGCACCAGAACGCCGGCGACGTGACAGCCGCGACCGTGCAGCTGGCCGACAGGGTCGGCGCGGACGTGGTGGTGGTGGCCGGCGACGTCCGGGCCACCGGCATGATCGCCGCCCAGATGCCGGAGCGCTGGCAGGACCTGGTGGTCCGTACCGACGCCGGGTCCCGGGCCGGCGGCGCCGACCAGACCATGCTCGACGACCTCACCGTGCAGACCATCGCGGAGGTCGCCGACCAGCGGATCACCGCCGCGCTGGACCGTTTCGGCGTGCAGGAGGACGTGGGCGCCGGTCTCGACGCGGTCGTCTCGGCCCTGCAACGCAACCAGGTCGACACCATGCTGATCGTGGACGACCCGTCGGCCAACGGTGAGCTGTGGATCGGCCCGGAGCCGACCGAGATCGCCGTCGACCCCGGCCAGCTCAGCGCGATGTCGGTGGACGACCCCCAGCGGGTACGCGCCGACGCGGCGCTGGTCCGCGCGCTGGTCGGCACCGACGCGGCGTTGACCGTGCTCGGCGCGGACGAGGCGCCCGAGCTCACCGACGGCGTCGGCGCGGTGCTGCGCTACGTCGACGAAGGCACCCCGGGGCGCGGCAATGGCTGAGCGCCGTGTCGCGGACCTGGTGGTGGACCGGCTGCGGGCCTGGCGGGTCCCGCGCGCCTTCGGCTACCCCGGTGCGGCGATCGCCCCGCTGGTCGAGGCGCTGGACCGCTCCGGGGGTGATCCGGCGTTCGTCCCGGCCCGGCACGAGGAGACCGCCTCGTTCATGGCCACCGGGCACGCCAAGTTCACCGGCGGCATCGGGGTCTGCCTGGCCACCCAGGGGCCCAGCGCGGTGCAACTGCTCAACGGCCTCTACGACGCGAAGCTGGACAGCAAACCGGTCGTCGCGATCGTCGGCGAGGACGTCACCGGGCCCCTGGGCGGCGCGCACCAGCAGATCGGTTTGAGCCGGCTCTTCGGCGACGTGTGCAACCAGTTCGTCCAGTACGGCCGCAGCCCGGAGAGCGTACCGGCGCTGCTGGACCAGGCGTTCCGCACCGCGGCGGCGACCCGCAGCCCGACCTGTGTGGTGCTGCCTCGGCACCTGCAGGAGGCCGTGGTGCCCGACCTGGGCGCGCACGCGGTCGGCGTGATCACGGCGACTCCCGGTGAGCCGCTGGCCCGGGTGCTGCCGTACGAGGTGGACCTCGACGCCGCCGCGCAGATCCTCGGCAACGGCCAGCGCACCGCGATCCTGGTGGGCCAGGGGGGCCGGGGCGCCGCCGACGAGATCATCGAGCTGGCCGACCGGCTCGGCGCCGGGGTGGCCACCTCGCTGCTGGGCAAGCCGGTCCTCGACGAGCGGCTGCCCTTCCACGCCGGCGTGCTCGGCGAGGTCGGCACGCCGGCCGCCGCCGAGCTGATGGGCGGCTGCGACACGCTCCTGCTGGTCGGCACCAACGACCCGTGGACCGACTACTACCCGATGCCCGACCAGGCCCGCACCGTGCAGATCGACATCGACGGCACCCGCATCGGCAGCCGGTACCCGGCCGACGTGCCCCTGGTCGGGGACGCGGCCGAGACGCTGCGCGCGCTGCTGGCGCGGGTGCCGTCGCGGCCGCACCAG
>NZ_JBEXHY010000194.1:0-7358 GCF_040608295.1 Micromonospora sp. NPDC005197
GCTGCGCCGGGGCGCGGTGATCCCGCTGGAGCCGCCGGCGCCGGCGCCGCCCCTCGGGGCCCCGGCCGACGACCCGGCGGGCGCGGCGGTCGCACCGGGCGCGGTCGGGCTGGGCTGGCCGGTCGCTGGTGGCCGGGTCGGCGCGGACGTCGCGGTGGGGTTGACGCTCGGCGTCGGCGTCGCACTCGGCGCACCCTGGCCGCCGAGCAGATCGCCGACAACCCGGCCGACGCCACCGAGGATGTCGCCGACCGGGCCCGAAGTGGCCGACGGGGAGGGCGCGGGCGCGAGGGCGAGGGTCAGCGCGAGGACGACGACGGTAGGCACGGGTCCACCTCGAATGTGTCGACTGCCAGGCACAGTACCGCGTTGTGGGACGGCGTGGGTGACACCGCCACGTCGGGTCGGGGCCTTTCCCGACCTCGGGTCGGAGCAGGGGCACGCACTCCCCCGCGGTCGGCCGGCGACCGACGGCCGCCGGCCACTGTTACCCAGCGGTTACGCCGCGGCGAAGCTCGCGTGCCGCGGGCGGGCGACCGTGACGGCAGAGGGTCACCGGCAACGCTGCCGCGACGTGACCCCGGCATCGAGCGGAGAGAGCACCATGAGGATCAGGAGCACACTTACCGCGTTGGCGGTCGTCCTCGCCGGTTTGGTCGCCAGCGCGGGCAGCAGCACCGCGGCGGGCACCACGACCGGGTCGGCGTCCTGCGGGATCACCTGGGGCAGCGCGGACAAGTCGGCCGGCACGCTGAGCGACGCCCCGCTGGTCGCCGTACGGACCGGGCAGCACGACTGCTACGACCGGGTGGTCTTCGAGTTCGCCGGACCGGTCGACGGTTACGCGGTCGGCTACGGCGAGACGTGGACCGAGGGCGAGGGGCTGGCGCTGTCGCCGTACACCGCCGGGGGCGCGCTGCTGCGGGTCTCGCTGCGGGCCCCGGCGTACGACGCCGAACACCAGGGCACCGTGCCCTACGCGGTCGGCGAGCACGTCGCGAACCTGCTGCGCTGTTCAACGCTGCGCGACGTCGTCTTCGGCGGCAGTTTCGAGGGCTACAGCACCTTCGCGGTCGGCGTACGGGCTCGGTTGCCGTTCCGCACGTTCACGCTCGCCGGCCCCGGCACACACAGCCGCATCGTGCTGGACGTCGCCCACCAGTGGTGAGTGGAGCCGCAGTGGGGCGATCCGCTTGGCCGTCCGCCCGCCCGTCGAGGCGGACGGCCAAGCGGGCATCGTGCGCAGCCACCAACGCGACACCCGACCACGGGCAGCTAGCTCGCCGGGGTCTGCTCGGGTGCCTCTCCAGCCGCCTCGTCGGCCAGGTGCCAGACCTCCCGCATCGGGGCCCACCAGTCCCCCGATCCGGGTTCGGCGAGCGATTCCTGGCACGGGTCGGTCAGCTTCCACCACTCTTGCGTCTGCGGGTCGGCGGCGATGTACCGCAGGTCGGCCTCGTAGTCGTCACCGACGTACTCGTAGTAGCCGAAGAGCAGGTCGTCGTGGAGAAAGATGGTGTAGTTGCGGAAGTTCGCCTCGCGCAGCGTCTTCTCGACGCTCGGCCAGACCTCGGCGTGTAGGCGCAGGTAGGTCTCCCGGTGCTCCGGGCGAAGCCGGATCACGCAGCCATGACGTTGCACGTCGTGTCCTCTCAGGTGAACTGGTCACGCGGGTGGCGACGGCCCGGAGCAGGTTGGCCATCGACGGCCATCGCGTTGGCGACCCGATGGTAGCCGTAGCCAAGATCGAGGATCACCCGCCGGAGGTCGGGCGACCGTTCCCGTGCCCCGGACCCGACCGGGCCGCCGACACCGACCGTTTCGCCAGGGCTGCGCAGCGTCGCGGCGGGTCTACCCTCAGGTGGTGGAGGGCCGCGTGCTGGTGGTCGAGGACGACGCCTCCATCCGGGAGGTCACCGCCCTCGGTCTGCGTCGCGCCGGCTTCCGGGTCGACACCGCCGTCGACGGGCGGCAGGCGCTCATGACCTGGCGAGCGCACCCGGTCGACGCGATCGTGCTCGACGTCATGCTGCCCGGCCTGGACGGCCTGGAGGTCTGCCGGGAGATCCGGCGCACGAGCCAGGTGCCGATCCTCATGCTGACCGCCCGCACCGACACGCTCGACGTGGTGGTCGGCCTCGAATGCGGCGCCGACGACTACCTGCGCAAACCCTTCGACCTGCCCGAGCTGGTGGCGCGGGTCCGCTCGGTGCTGCGACGGGCGAGCGCGCCGGCCGGGTCGCACACCATCGCCGTCGGCGACTTGGAGATCGATCCGGGCGGCTTCGTGGTACGCCGCGACGGCCGAGAGGTGACCCTGACCGCCACCGAGTTCCGTCTGCTGCTGGAGCTGGCCCGACGTCCCGGCCAGGTCTTCACCCGGGAACTGCTGCTGGATCTGGTCTGGGACCACCGTTTCCTGGGCGACTCGCGGCTCGTCGACGTGGCGGTGCAGCGGCTGCGCGCCAAGGTCGAGGACGACCCGGCGCACCCACGGCGCATCCGCACGGTGCGCGGCGCCGGCTACAAACTGTCCACGCTCTGACGGGAGGTCGGCGATGGCCGGACGAGCGGTGGCGCCGGGCCGCCTGCGGCGCCGGCTGACGATCGCGTTCGTGCTGGTCGCCGGGGTGTCCGCCGGCCTGCTCGCCGGTGGGGCGGGAGTGCTGCTGCGACAGTCCTGGTTGGACGCCTCGCTGCACGAGGCCGCCGCCGACGCGCGCTACCAGCTCCTGCTCGCCGGTGAGTTCCTGCCCCTGACCGAGCAGCGCGGCACCGAACTGCTCGCCAGCTTCGAGGGCAGCGGCCGGCACGTCGTCCTCGTCGACGGCCCGACCCGCCCCTCCCATCCCGCGTACGCCCCCGCCCTGGGCACGCGACTGCGGGCCGCGGTCGCCGACGGGCAGCTCGCCTACCAGCGCTCGGCGCCGGGCCAGCGACCCCGACTGCTGGTGGTCGGCGGACGCATCCCCGGCTCGACCGCGGAGCTGTACGTGATCACCGTGGAGGACGACATCGCCGCCGACCTGGGTCAGGTGCGCACCGCACTGCTGGCCGGCTGGGTGCTCGTCGTGCTGGTCGCCGCCGGGGTGGGCCATCTCCTGGCCCGCCGCACCCTGGAGCCGGTGGGTCGGGCCAGCCGCGCCGCCCGGGCGCTCACCGAAGGGCTGCTCGCCACCCGCCTGCCGGTCCGCGGGCGGGACGAGTTCAGCGTGTGGGCGGCGTCGTTCAACGAGATGGCCGAGGCGCTGGAGTCGAAGATCGCCGCCCTGTCGGCCGCGCAGGCCCGGGAGCGGCGGTTCACCGCCGATGTGGCGCACGAGCTGCGTACCCCGGTGACCGCACTGGTGGCCGCGGCCTCGCTGCTGCGCGAGCAGCTGGACCGGCTGCCCGACGACGCCCGGCCGGCCGCCCGGCTGCTGGTGGGCGACGTGGTCCGCCTGCGTCGCCTGGTCGAGGACCTGATGGAGATCTCGCGGCTGGACGCAGGGCGGGAACGGCCGAACGTCGAGCCGGTGGACGCGCCGGCGCTGCTGCGCACGATCGTCGCGGCGCGCGGCTGGTCGGAGCGCGTGCTGGTCACCGGCGACCCGGTCGCGCTGCGCACGGACCCGCGTCGCCTGGAGCGTGTCCTGGCCAACCTGGTCACCAACGCGGTCGAGCACGGCGGCGGCGAGATCCGGGCGACCGTCACCGGGGCGGGCGCGCTCGTCGTCTTCGAGGTCACCGACCAGGGGCCGGGCATTCCCGCCGAGCAACTGCCGCACGTGTTCGACCGGTTCCACAAGGTCGACGCCGCGCGTTCCGCGCCGGGCAGCGGGCTCGGCCTGGCCATCGCCCGGGAACACGCCGCCCTGCTCGGCGGGGTGCTGAGCGTCCGCAGCGCGCCGGGTGCCGGCGCCCGGTTCCGTCTGGAGCTGCCCGCGTACGGCCCGGACGGGCCGCCCGGCGGCGTGCCACGCCCGGCGGGGCACCTCGACGAGGACGCCGAGGCGGCGACCGCCGGCCCGACGGGCGGTGACGGATGAGCCGCCGCGGCGCGGTCCGAGCAAGCCAGCGCGGCGCGGTCAGCCTGCGGTGGCGCGGCGGGTGGCGCGCGGTCGGTGTGCCGGTGCTCGTCGCCGCGCTTCTGCTCGGCGCGTGCGGCACGCCCCGCTCCGGCGTCCTGGGCGCGGCGCCCACCGCGCCGCCGCACAGCACCCCGCCCGCCGGAGGCCCGACCTCCGCACCCACCCCGCCGTCCGGGCCACCACCGTCGCCGGTGGCCACCCGCACCGCGCCGCGTCCGCCGGCACCGACAGCCACCGCCACGCGCCGGCCGGACCCGGTGACGATCGAGCTGTGGTACGTGCGAAACGGCCTGCTCGTCCCCACCCGGCGCACCCGACCGGCCACCCTCACGACGTCCCGGCTCGCGCTGACCGAACTGGCCGCCGGGCCCACGCCGGCCGAGGCCGCCACCGGGATGGTCACCCTGCTGCCGGCCGGTGTCGAGGTCACCCGGATCACCGACGGCGTGGCGACGCTCGGTCCCGTTCCGTCCGGCAACGACCCGGCGGAGCGTCGGCGGCTGCGCGAGGCGCAGGTGGTGTGGACGCTCACCCAGTTCCCCACCGTCCGGCAGGTCCGCTTCCCCGGCGGGGCACCGGTCGGCCGGGCCGACTATCCGGACCTGCTCGCGCCGATCGTGGTGACCGCCCCGAGCGTCGGTGAGCGAGTCACCGCCCCGCTCACCGTCACCGGCACCGCCGACGTGTTCGAGGCCACGGTGAGCATCCGGGTGCTGGACGCCGCCGGCCGGGAGGTGGCCACCGGCTTCGGCACCGCCAGTTGCGGCAGTGGTTGCCGGGGCGCCTACCGGCTGGTGGTCGGTTGGCGCACGGCCCGGGAGCAGCACGGCACGATCGAGGTGTACGAGGTGTCCCCGCGCGACGGCGCCCGGATCAACACCGTGGCCGTGCCGGTGATCCTCGCGCCCACCGGGAGCTGACCACGGGATTCATCCGCCCGACGTGGGACAGAAACGTAACCGTTTCGTCCGCCGGGTGCGACGCACCTCATAAAAGCCTGCAGGAACGGCCAGCAACGAACTAGGGTCAGTACGACATCGTTTCGCGGGGGGTCTTCGGGTGTTGGATGGTCAGCAGGTGAGCGCGGGCGTCGGGGTGCCGGCCGCCCGAGCCGCGCGCTGCACGTCCAGCGACCTGTTCACCGTGGTGATCGACCTGCTGCGCGAGGTCGGCTACGACCGGATGACCATCGACGCCGTCGCCGCCCGCGCACACGTGAGCAAGGCCACCATCTACCGGCGGTGGGACGGCAAGGCCGAGCTGGTCGTCGCCGCCCTGCGCGACCGTCAGGTCGGCGTGCACAACCCGCCCGACACCGGCTCGCTGCGGGGCGACCTGATCGAGCTGCTGCGTGCCACCGCAGCCATCTGCGTCGCCGACTGCGACCTGATGCAGGCGCTGACCTTCGCCATGCGGACCAGCCCGGAGCTGGAACGCCTGGTACGCCACCAGGTGCTGCCCGCCGGGCGGGTGGCCAGCACGGCCATCCTCGTCCGCGCCGCCGCCCGCGGGGAGATCCCCCCGGACGCCGGTGAACGGGAGCTGTTCCACGACCTGGCGCCCGCGCTCACCCTGTCCCGCGTCGTCGCGCACGGCCTGCCCGCCGACGACGCGTTCCTCACCCAGGTCGTCGACCAGGTGCTGATCCCGGTGCTCCGCTACCAGCACGACCGCCCGTCCCAGGCCTGATCCCTCGACATCCGCACCACGGAAGGCTTCACCATGCCCGGAACCACCTCGACAGCCCCCGGCGCACCCGGCGCCGGGACGTCGACAGGCGCGCCGCACCCGCGGCGCTGGATCGCGCTGGCGGTCATCGCGGTCTCACAGCTGATGGTCGTCCTGGACGCCACGATCGTGAACATCGCGCTCCCGCAGGCCCAGGCGGACCTGGGGATCACCGACGCGAACCGGCAGTGGGTGATCACCGCCTACACGCTGGCCTTCGGCGGTCTGCTCCTGCTCGGCGGCCGGATCGCCGACTACTGGGGTCGCAAGCGCACGTTCATCGTCGGCATGGTCGGCTTCGCGCTGGCGTCCGCGCTGGGCGGTCTGGCCACCAGCGGCGAGATGCTGTTCGCCGCCCGCGCGTTGCAGGGCGCCTTCGGCGCGCTGCTCGCCCCGGCCGCGCTGGCGCTGCTCACGGTGCTGTTCACCGAGGCCACGGAGCGGGCCAAGGCGTTCGCCGTGTACGGCGCGATCGCCGGCGGTGGGTCCGCGGTCGGGCTGCTGCTCGGCGGCGTGCTGACCGAGTACGCCGACTGGCGCTGGTGCCTGCTGGTCAACATCCCGGTCGCCGCCGTCGCGATCGCCTTCGCGATCCCGCTGGTGCCGGAGAGCCGGGCGCACGGCAACACCCGCTACGACGTGCCCGGCGCGGTCGTCGTCACCGCCGGCCTGGTCTCCCTGGTGTACGGCTTCACCAAGGCCGCCGAGGACGGTTGGGACGCCACCGCGACGCTCGGCTTCATCGCCGCCGGTGTGGTGCTGCTGGCCGCCTTCGTGGTGATCGAGCTGCGCTCCAACCACCCGCTGCTGCCGCTGCGGATCATCCTGGACCGTAACCGGGGCGGGGCGTACCTCGCCTCCACGCTGATCGGCGCCGGTCTGTTCGGGGCGTTCCTCTTCCTCACCTTCTACTTCCAGGTGGTGTTGCAGTACAAGCCCCTCGAGGCGGGGCTCGCGTCGCTGCCGGTCACCGCGGGCGTGCTGATCGCGGCGGGTGGCGCCAGCCAGCTGATGCCGAAGGTGGGTGCCAAGCCGCTGATGGTCGGCGGCGCCGTGCTCGCCGCCGTGGCCATGCTGACGCTCACCCAGATCGACGTGGACACCTCGTTCCTCACCCTCCTGCTGCCCGCCCAGGTCATCCTCGGCATGGGCCTCGGCTTCACCTTCGTGCCGCTGTCCAGCCTCGCGCTGGTCGGGGTGCCGGAGCACGACGCCGGAGCGGCCAGCGCGACGCTGAACGCGACGCAGCAGATCGGCGGCTCGCTGGGCACCGCGCTGCTGAACACCTTCTACACCAGCGCGGTGGCCGCGTACCTGGTCGGCCGGGCGCCGAACCCGGTCACCCAGGTCGAGGCGCTCGTGCACGGCTACCGCGTGGCGTTCGCCTGGGGCGCGGCCCTGATCGTGCTCGCCGGGCTGGTCACCCTGGTCCTGGTGAAGGTGCGCAAGGAGGACATCCCCGCCGGCAACGCCGTGCACATGGGCTGAGCCGGACGACACGGCCGGCCGGGCCGCTCCCGATCGGAGCGGCCCGGCCGCCGCCCCCCACCAGGAGCGTCC
>NZ_JBEXHY010000195.1:0-7287 GCF_040608295.1 Micromonospora sp. NPDC005197
CATGGTGTGTGGGGGGGGGTTGTATATGCGGTTGGCCGGCAGCGGGGTCGGGGTGCCGGCCAGTCGGTCGGGTCGTGCGGTGGGTCAGCTGTTCCAGTGCTGGGCGACGAGGTCGGTGGCCTGCTGCTCCCACTGGGCGTAGGCGTCCGGGTAGGCGGAGACCTGTACGGTCTGCGCGGCCTGGGTCAGGGGCATGTCCTGCCAGCCGTCAACCTGACGCAGGCCCTTGAGGAACGCGGTGGTGGAGTACTCGGGGTTGGTGATCTGCTCCGGCGTGCCCCAACCGGAGGAGGGGCGCTGCTGGAACAGGCCCAGCGAGTCGTGGTCGTTCATGTCGCCGAGGTGGCCGAGGTTCTCCAGCTTCGATTCCTGCAGGCTCGTCGCGATCGAGATGACCGCGGCCCGCTCGGGCAGGCCCGCCTTCTTCGTCGCGGCGATGATCGCCTTGGCGTTGGCCGTCTGCTCGCCGTTGAGGCTGATGTGCGACTGGTCGCCCTGCGGCTTCGACACTGCCGTCTGCACGGCCGCGACGGGCTTCGCATCGGCGGCGGGGTTGGCGTGGGCGGCGATCGGGCCGGCGAAGACACCACCGGCGAACGCGAGACCAGCAACGGACAGCATGCTCTTACGGAAGATCGTGTTCATGGGGGTAGCTCCTTCGGCGGTAGGAACACCACACGCCACCACACGGGGGTCGGTGACGCAGGTGTGAGCACCTCGTCGGGCGCTGCACTATCAAGCGGGGAAAGTCTGGGGGCGGCCTACGGGCTGATCGCTCGTGGCACCGGGGGCGGCAGCCTACGAGCGGGGGGCTCGTGGCGCCGGGACCGTGTGTAACGACCGTCGGGCCGGGGTCATTCCCGGGCCCTCGCCGGGGCCGAATAGCGGACCCGGGGGCGAGCCCACTGTCGTTCGGGGGTCTGCAACGACCCGGCCCGGCCGGCCATTCCCCCGCCGGTTGAGCGGGCACGGTGGCCGTGGTCCTGCGATCGTCAGGGTGTGTAACGACCCCCGGCCCGCCACGATTCCGCCTCACGGATGCGACCGGTCACAGCCCGACGCCGCCCGGAAGCGGACATCCCACCCCCGGCGGCCGCCCGGAAACGGACATCTCGCCCGGTCGACGCGATGGACACGGTCGACGGGGTGCGTCCGGGGGGTGATCGACTCGGGATCGCCGATGTCGGGGTGTCCGGGACGGGTCGATACCCCGACATCGCCGACCTCGTGTTGATCACGCCGAGACGGGTATCCGGCCCGAGCGCCGGGGCCAGCGCTGATCGTCAGGCGGACATATCGGGCCTCTGCAACCGATAAATGCCTAGAATCGCGACAAGAAGCCTAGAGGAGGTCAGCATGACCACAGCGATGGAGATGCCCCGAGTCCAGGAGTGTGTGGTCGCGGCGTGTGCGTACAACCAGGGCGGTGACTGCCACGCCTTCGCAATCACCATCGGCAGCATGGACCACGCGCACTGCCACACCTTCGTCGAGTCGCACGTGCGGGGCGGGGTGGACGGCCTCACCGCCCAGGTGGGCGCCTGCCAGCGTTCCGACTGTCGGCACAACGAGCAGTTGGAGTGCCACGCGTCGTCGATCAAGGTCGGCCCGGACAACGACATGGCCGACTGCATGACGTACGCCGGTCGCTGACCCGCGAAGCGGGCTCAGGGCAGGTCGTTGGCCTGCCGGATGACCGTCACGAGGTCGTCGATGATGCCGGTGAGGGCGAAGTCCTTCGGGGTGAAGACCCGGGCCACCCCGGCGGCCCGCAGGGTGTCGGCGTCGCCGGCGGGGATGATGCCGCCCACCACCACCGGCAGGTCCGCCCGGCCGGCGGCGCGCAGCCCGTCGAGGACGGCGGGTACGGCGGCCAGGTGCGAGCCGGACAGCACGGAGAGCCCGACCAGGTCGACGTCCTCCTCGACGGCGGCGGCCACGATCTGCCCGGCGGTCAGCCGGATGCCCTGGTAGACGACCTCGAAGCCGGCGTCGCGGGCGCGTACCGCGATCTGCTCCGCGCCGTTGGAGTGCCCGTCCAGGCCGGGCTTGCCGACCAGCAGCCGCAGCCGGCCGCTGCCCAGCTCGCGGGCGGTGGCGGTGACGCGCTCCCGCACCGCCGCGAGGCCCGGGTCGCCGCCGCTGCCGGTGGCGCCGGCCAGGCCGGTGGGTGCCCGGTACTCGCCGAAGACCTGGCGGAGCGCGCCGGCCCACTCCCCGGTGGTCACCCCGACGCGCACGCATTCCAGGGTGGCCGGCATGAGGTTGGCGGTGGTCGCGGCGTCCGCGCGGAGCCGGGCCAGCGCCGCGTCCACGGCGTCGTCGTCCCGACCGGCACGCCATTCGCGTACGGAGGCGACGGCGGCCGCCTCGACCGCGGGGTCGACCTGTTCGACGGCCTCGGCGCCGGCCGCGGTCAGCGGAGAGGGCTCGGTCTCGGCGTACCGGTTGACGCCGACCACGACGTCGGCGCCGGACTCCATCCGGCGGCGGCGTTCGGCCAGCGAGGCGACCAGCGCGCTCTTGAGGTAGCCGGTCTCCACGGCGGCGACCACGCCGCCCAGCTCCAGCACCTTGTCCAGCTCGACGCGCGCTCCGGTGACGATCTGGTCGACGAGTGCGGTCATCACGTGCGACCCGGCGAAGAGGTCGGGATATTCGAGCAGGTCCGACTCGTACGCCAGGACCTGCTGCATCCGCAGCGACCACTGCTGGTCCCAGGGGCGGGGCAGGCCGAGCGCCTCGTTCCAGGCGGGCAGTTGCACGGCGCGGGCGCGGGCGTCGCGGGACATCGTCACGCCGAGCATCTCCAGCACGATGCGCTGGATGTTGTTCTCCGGCTGCGCCTCGGTGAGGCCGAGCGAGTTGACCTGCACCCCGTAGCGGAACCGTCGCTGCCGGGCCTCGGTCACCCCGTACCGGTCCCGGGTGATCTCGTCCCAGAGCACGCCAAACACCCGCATCTTGGCGATCTCCTCGACGAAGCGCACCCCGGCGTTGACGAAGAACGAGACGCGCTGCACCACGTCACCCATCCGCTCGGCGGGCACCTGGCCGGAGTCGCGGACCGCGTCGAGGACGGCGACGGCGGTGGCCAGGGCGAAACCAACCTCCTGTACGGGCGTGGCGCCGGCTTCCTGGAGGTGGTACGAGCAGATGTTGACCGGGTTCCACCGGGGCATCTCCCGCAGCGTGTACGCCACCACGTCGGCGGTGAGCCGCAGGGAGGCCGCCGGCGGGAAGATGTACGTCCCCCGGGACAGGTACTCCTTGATGATGTCGTTCTGGGTGGTGCCGGCGCAGCGGGCCAGCTCCGCGTCCTGTTCGAGGCCGACGGTGCCGTAGAGGGCCAGCAGCCACATCGCCGGGGCGTTGATGGTCATCGAGGTGTTCATCTCGGCGAGCGGGATGCCGTCGAAGAGCGCCCGCATGTCCCCGAGGTGGGCCACCGGCACGCCGACCCGGCCGACCTCACCGGCGGCGAGTTCGTGGTCCGGGTCGTACCCCGTCTGGGTGGGCAGGTCGAAGGCGACCGACAGGCCGGTCTGCCCCTTGGCGAGGTTGCGGCGGAAGAGCGCGTTGGTGGCGGCGGCCGAGGAGTGGCCGGCGTACGTGCGCATCACCCACGGGCGGTCCCGCTCGGGCAACCGGCTCGCAGATGGGGTCTCATCCATGGCCGGAGTCTAAGTTACCGTTCAGTAAAACGGGTTGTGGAAAACCACACAGGTCCATGTCGCGGACGACCGGGTCCGAAGCGCTCGCGGTGGCGCTGACCGCCACACCCCGGGCAGCGGGGTGTGGCGGTCAGGACGCACACTGGACAGCATGGATGACGAGCTGGCCATCTCCGTCCGAGGGCTGCGCAAGGCGTACGGCGACAACGTGGCGGTGGCGGGCGTGGATCTCGACGTCCACCGCGGTGAGGTGTTCGCGTTGCTCGGCCCGAACGGCGCCGGCAAGACCACCACCGTCGAGATCCTGGAGGGCTACCGGCGCCGCGATGCCGGCGAGGTGGCCGTGCTCGGCGCGGACCCGGCCCATCCCGACGCCGGCTGGCGCTCCCGCGTCGGCATCGTGCTGCAGGGCACCGGCGAGTTCGACGAGCTGACCGTGGCCGAGGTGGTCCGGCACTTCTCCGGCTTCTATCCGGACGCGGACGACCCGGACAAGGTCATCGAGCGGGTCGGGCTGGCCGGCAAGGCGAAGGCTCGTACGCACACCCTCTCCGGCGGGCAGAAGCGCCGCCTGGATGTGGCGCTGGGCATCATCGGCCGCCCCGAACTGCTCTTCCTCGACGAGCCGACCACCGGTTTCGACCCGGAGGCCCGCCGCGAGTTCTGGGAGCTGATCCGCGACCTCGCCGCGGCCGGCACCACGATCGTGCTCACCACCCACTATCTGGACGAGGCGGAGGCGCTCGCCGACCGGGTCGGTGTGATCGCTGGCGGCCGGCTGGTCGAGGTGGCCGCCCCGAACCGGCTGGGCAACCGGCAGGAGGCTCTGGCCACGGTCTCCTGGCGTACGCCGGAAGGGACGCTGGAGCTTGCGCACACCGCGACGCCGACTGCCCTGGTCGCCGACCTGGCCGCGCGCTACGGCGGTGAGGTCCCCGGCCTCACGGTGACCCGGCCGACCCTGGAGGACGTCTACCTCACGATGATCGGACACTCGCGATGACGACCACGACGAGAACGGCTACCCCGCCTGCCGCGCGCTCAGGCCACCGGCCGAGCGCTGGCGCGCTCGCACTGCGGCAGGGCCGGCTGGAGATCACCCAGTTCCTGCGCAGTCGGGAGTCCGTGGTCTTCACGATGGGCTTCCCCATCATCATGATCCTGATCTTCGCGTCGATCTTCCACGGGACGATCGGTGGCGGGGTCAAGTTCACCCAGTACTTCATCACCGGCATGATCGCGACCGGCCTGATGACGGTGAGCTTCCAGAACCTCGGCATCTGGATCCCGATCGAGCGGGACCGGGGGGTGCTCAAGCGCTACCGGGGCACACCGATGCCGAAGTGGGTCTGGTTCGCCGGCAAAGTGATCATGGTGGTGGCGATCGGCATCGCCGAGACGGCGCTGCTGCTGGCGGTAGCGGTGGCGCTGTTCGACCTCGACCTGCCCGGCACCGCCGGCAAGTGGTTCACCTTCGGCTGGGTCGCGATGCTCGGGGTGACCGCGTGCACCCTGTGCGGCATCGCCATCTCGTCGCTGGCCCGCACGGCCCGCAGCGGCTCGGCGGTGGTCACCCCGGTCGCCCTGGTGCTCCAGTTCATCTCCGGGGTGTTCTTCGTCTTCACCGACCTGCCGACCTGGATGCAGCAGGTGGCGGCGCTGTTCCCGCTCAAGTGGATGTGCCAGGGGCTGCGCGCGGTCTTCCTGCCCGAGAGCTTCGGCGCCCAGGAGCCGGGTGGGTCGTTCGAGCTGGGCCGGGTGGCGCTGGTGCTCGCCCTGTGGTGCGTGATCGGCCTGGTGCTCTGCCTGACCACCTTCCGCTGGACCACCAAGCGCGACGGCTGAGCGGTCGACCGGGGCGGGCAGCCGCCCCGGTCGTCGCGACTCAGTACGTGTAGAAACCCTTGCCGGTCTTGCGGCCCAGGTCGCCGGCGGTGACCATGCGCTGGAGCAGCTCCGGCGGGAAGAACTTCTCGTCCGCCGTGTCGGTGTAGATGTTCTTCGAGGCGTGCAGCAGCACGTCCACGCCGGTCAGGTCGGTGGTGGCCAGCGGGCCCATCGCGTGCCCGAAGCCCAACCGGCAGGCGGTGTCCAGATCCTCCGCCGACACCACGCCGGACTCGACCAGCTTGACCGCCTCCACCACCAGGGCGGAGATCAGCCGCGTGGTGACGAAGCCGGCGATGTCCCGGTTGACCACCACGACCGTCTTGCCGATCTCCTCGGCGAAGGCCCGCACGGTGGCCAGCGTGTCGTCGCTGGTCTTGTAGCCGCGCACCAGCTCACAGAGCTGCATCATCGGCACCGGCGAGAAGAAGTGGGTGCCGACGACGGCCTCGGGCCGCTCGGTGACCGCGGCGATCTGGGTGACCGGAATGGCCGACGTGTTGGTGGCGAGCACCGCGTCGGACTTGCAGATCTTGTCCAGCGCACGGAACACCTCGTGCTTGATCTCCAGCCGCTCGAAGACCGCCTCGACCACGATGTCCGCGTCCGCCGCCGCCTCCAGGTCGGTGGTCGGGGTGATCCGCGCCAGCGTCGCCTCGACGTCGGACGCCTCGATCTTGCCCTTCTCGGCGAACTTCTCCAGCGACTTCCGGATGCCGCCGAGCCCCCGGGTGGTGGCCGCGTCGTCCAGGTCGCGCAGCGTCACCTGCCAGCCCGCCTGCGCCGCCACCTGGGCGATGCCGGAGCCCATCAGCCCGGCCCCGACGACCGCGAGTCGACCCGCCATCTGCTTCTCCCTCGCTGCGATTGAGTGCCTGCCTGCACCCTAGTCTGCGAGCCTGAACGATGACTAAGGGCTCCAGTCGCCGTGGGCTATCCCATTCCGCGCTCGTGTGACGGATGCACGACTCCCGACAGCGAACAAAATCCCGCCTGGGTGCATCGAACCTTACGACAACCAACAAGTGGAATCACACAGGAGCTCATGATGCGCGCAACGTCCATGGTCGGAACCCTCACCTGCCTCCTGCTCGCAGCGGGGTGCTCGTCACCCGCACACCAGGACGGCAACGCTGCGCCCGCAGGCTCGCCTGAGCCGACGACCAGCGCGGCCACCACCGGCACGCCCACCCCGTCCACCCCGTCCAGCCCGCCCCCGTCGTCCCCGTCGTCCGCCCGACCGCCAAGCGACCCGACCCGCGCGGCGTCGCTCGTCCTGGGCCCGGACGGCATCGGCTCGCTGAAGCTCGGCATGACCCGTCAGCAGGCCACCGGGACGGGACAGCTGCGGGCCTTCGGGAACAACGGGGGCGACTGCGCGCCGGCGCACCTGCGGGCCGCCCCGAGCGAGGACGGGGTCGTCCTCCTCTCGCCGACCCTGGGAATCGCCACCATCGACGCGTACGAGGGAATCAGGACGCCCGAGGGAGCGCGCATCGGCATGTCGAGCGCCGAGATGCTGCGGATCTACCCGACGTGGAAGGCAGCCGACGGAGACGCGACGAACGGTCGCGGCGTCGCGAAGACCCCCGGCAACAGCAAGGCCGTCTACCGCATCGGGACGAGGAACGGCAAGGTCACCCAGCTGACCCTCCAGTACGCGAACCAGAACTGCTACGAGTAGACGGACCCGAAACGGCCGGCCTGCGGCGCCAGCGCGCTGGAC
>NZ_JBEXHY010000196.1:0-7278 GCF_040608295.1 Micromonospora sp. NPDC005197
CGCCGACGCGACATCGGGCAGGCCGGCCCGGGATTCAGCCGGGCCGGACGCGGTGTCCGACAGGTCACCCGGTTCCGGCGTCGGGTCCGAGGCCGGCGCGGTGGTCGACGTGCCGGGCGTCGGGTGGGCCGACGACGGGGGCGCCGGATCGCGGCCCGGCGGGAGTGCGTCCTCCGGTCCGGGCGCGGGACGCGGCGGAAGGACGGAACGCGGCGGCAGGACGGACGCGGGTGGCAGGACGGACGCGGGCGGGAGGGCGAACTCGTCCCAGTCCGCCGCGCTGAGTCCGCCGAGCCCGCTGGTCACCCCGCCCAGGTCGCCTGCGGCGGAGAGGCACTCCCAGCAGCCGGCCAGGTGCGCTTCGAAGGCGACGCGGTCGGTCTCGTCGAGCGCGCCGAGCAGATAGAGCGCCAAGGCCTCGTGCTCGGACGTCGGGTTCTCACCGCCGGTGCGCATCACGCCCCCTTCCCGACCCGACAGAGGGTGCGCCGGAGCGATGATCCGGGACACCGCGCCGGTGCCGGGGATCGGACGAGTAGTCGCCGGGACGTGACATCAGGCCGACTCGATCGGGCCGATCGCCGCGTGCAGCGCCCGCACCGCGTAGTACGTCCGCGACTTTACCGTACCCTCGGGTATGCCGAGCCGCTGCGACGCCTCCGCGACCGAGGCGCCCTTGTAGTACATCTCGATGAGGACGTCGCGGTGCTCCGGCTTGATCTGTCGTAGCGCCAGGCGGACGGTGTGGGCGGTGACCACCCGGTCCATCTCGTCCTCGGCCGTGGTGAGCCGGTTGAGGTCGGGCACGGCGACCTCGGGCGGCCGGGCCTGCCGGGCCCGGCCGGCGTCGACCGCCACGTGCCGGGCGACGGTGTAGAGCCAGGGTGCGATCCGGCGCGGCTCCTCCGCCAACGTCCCCAGGTTCCGCCAGGCCCGCAGGAAGGTCTCCTGGACCAGGTCCTCGGCCAACTCCTGGCGGCCGAGGACGAGCCGGGTGATGAAGCGCAGCAGCGGTTCACGGTACTGCTCGTGGATCCAGCGCATGAGGCTCTCCGGCGAGCCCTGCCCGACGGTCTCGCCCGGCACTCCGGGTTCCACCGCCTCGTTGGGCACCGCCGACACGGAACGCCTCCCCCTGACGTGTGGGGCGTGCCCGCCCGCCCGGCCCGGCACGTCGGCGCCGAGCCCCTCTGAGGGAAAACAATAGCCGTACTGATCGGACGGTGCCGTGGGCCGGCGGACGGCGACCAGCGTGCCGGCGCTCATCGGACGCGGCCCGACCGGCGGCCCGAGGTCACCGTGCCCACGACGGCGCTGGTCGGGCCCGCGCCGGGCGGGTGGTGGCGAGTCGACATCGAACACTCCGATCGGCGATCCGGCAGCCGCGGATCGGTGCGCCCGGCGGCGGTCACGTTGACGGCTCGGTGTGCCGGTCGGTTCAATGGCGGCCGGACTGGAATCGGATCCGATTCCGGTCGGGTGAACCGAGGACGTCGCGCATCCGTCACGCCTGGCGACGTCATCACCGGAAGGGAAGTCCCGTGACACCCGATCTTCCTGGCCTCCGATCCCGGCTCGCTCGGATCCCGCGTCGTGTCGTCGCCGCCATCGCGGCCGGCCTCGCGGTGCTGTGCATGGTGGTCGCCTCCGTGAGCTGGGGCATCGCCACCGCCCGGGATGACAAGCTGACCGGCCGTACCGTCTCCGCCGAGCACCTGACCGCGATCCGGGCCGCGGCTCGGTCCTGCCCCACGCTGACCCCGGCCCGCCTGGCCGGGCAGCTGATGACCGAGTCCGGCCTGGACGGACGCGTGAAGAAGACCACCTCGGGCGGTCGCGGCTTCGCCGGGCTCGACGACGACCGGTGGAAGTCGTGGGCGCCGTGGCCGGGAGCGGACCGCACCGACACCGCCGCGAACATCCTCGCGCTGGCCCACCAGATGTGCGACCTCAGCGGGCAACTGCGGCTGGCCGGGATCCCCGGTGACCCGTGGCGGCTGTCCCTGGCCGCGTTCCACACCGGACTCGACCAGGTACGCGAGGCCAAGGGCGTGCCGTCGGCCGCGGTCGCGTACGTCGACGACGTCAGCCGCTACGCGGCGTACTACGGCGAGCTGACCGCGTTCGGCGGCGCCGGCACCGCCCGCCCGGACCCGGAGCGCCAGCAGCCCCGGGCGGTGCCGTCGAGCTACGTACGCCTGGTGGTGCGCGCCGGCTCGGTGTGCCCGGAGGTGCCGCCCGCGGCGGTGGCGGCGCAGCTCATGGCGATGTCCGGCTTCGACCCGAACCTGCTCGGCGACGACGGCCGGCGGGGAATCGCCCAGTTCCTGCCCGAGGTGTGGCGGGCGCACGGGCCGGCGGGCGCCTCGCCGTGGGACCCGCAGGTGGCCGTGCCGGCGGTCGGCGCCGCGGTCTGCGCGTTGCGGCGTGACCTCGCCGGCCTCGACGGCGACCCGGGCCTGCTGGCGCTGGCCGCCTACCGGAACGGACCTACCGCGGTCCGGCAGACCGGCGGCGAGCTGGACGACGCGACGCAGGCGTTCCTGCGGCAGGTGCGGGAGTTCACCGACTTCTACGCCCTCGACGGCCGGCTCCGGGTTCCCTCGGCCAGCCCGAGCCCGTCGCCCAAGCCCTCGTCGCCGTCGCCGACGCCGACGCCGACGCCGACGGCCGCGTCCCCCGCGCCCCGGCCCAGCGCGACGCCGTCGGCCCGCCCGTCCGCCGAGCCGGAGAAGCCGGCCCCGCCGAAGCGCCCGAGCGGCGCGAAGCAGCTCGTCGGCAAGGAGACCGGTCTCTGTGCCACCGGCGGCACCGGCGATGGCGTACCCGTGGTCCTGCGGCCGTGCAAGGAGGACCGGCTGCAGTGGTGGACGTTCGGGTCCGACAAGACCGTCCGGGTCAACGGCCTCTGCCTCGATGTGGCCTGGGGCGAGAAGCGCGACGGCGCGCCGGTGCAGACCGCCAACTGCAGCGGCAACCCGGCCCAGAAGTGGGAGTGGATCGAGTATCAGGGCATCCGGTCGCTGTTCAACCGGGAGACCGACCGCTGCCTGGACGTGGACGGGCACGGCGACGGCGCTCCGCTGAACGCGTGGACCTGCGTGTTCAATCCGAAGCAGACCTGGTCGCTGCGGTAGCCGCCCGCCCCCGGTCACCCGCTCGGGATGACCGGGGGCGCCGGCCGTCGTGCGGGTCAGCCGGCGTACCGGCGGCGGCGCATCCGGAACACCAGGAAGCCGCCCGCGCCGAACGCCAGGGCGAGACCCAGGAGTACGGCGAACAGCGTGCCCCCGCCACCGCGGTTCGCCTGGGCGGCGGCCGGGTCCCGACCGCCCACGGAGGGCGCCACCGAGGCAGCGGGGTTGATCATGCCGGAGCCGTACCGGGAATCACCCTCGGCCACCTGCCCGCCGACCGGGTCGGCGGTGCCGCGGATGCGCTCCTTCACCTGCGCGGCGGTGAGATCGGGCTGGGCGGCCCGGATCAGCGCGGCCTCGCCGGCCACGAACGCCACCGCGAACTCGGTGCCGGTGTTGCCGACGACCTTGCCGCCGCCCACGCCGAGCGTCGCCACCTCGATGCCGGGGGCGACCACCTCGACCGAGCCGTCGAGATACTTCTCGGCGAGCTGGCCGCCCGCGCCGACGCCGCCGGTGAGCACCAACGCCCCGCCGCCGGATCCGCCGCGCGGCGACGGAAGCGTGGTGGGTTTGACCGGCGCACCCGCCACCACCACTACGTCGTGCTCCAGCGCGGTGGCCAGCGACGCCGCGACCGCCGGATCGGCCAGGTCGACCCGGGAGCCGAGCGCGACCACCGAGGCACCCGTGCTGACCGCCACCTCGATGGCCGTCGCCGCGTCGGCCGGCCGGGCGTCGCCCGAGGAGCGGACCATCCGCACCGGCACGATGGTCGCGTCCGGCGCGAGGCCCACCGGGCTGCCCTCGACGCTGTCGTCGGCGGCGATGATGCCGGCCATCGCCGTACCGGAACCCAGGCAGTCCTCGTCACCGCGCCCGTTGCCGACGGTGACGTCCGCGCCCACCGCGACCCGGCCGCTGAGCTGCTGGAGCCCGGCGTCGACCCCGCTGTCGACGACGGCGACCTTGACCCCGTTGCCACGGGTCAGGGTCCACGCGCTGTCGGCCGCCATCCGCAGTTGCGCCCACTCCGACCGGCCGCTCGACGCGGTCGTGGCGGTGCACCGCGCGGCCGGGCCGCCGCCACCGGGAGAGCGCGAGGCCGTGTGACTGGGGCTCGGCGACGGGCTGCCGTCCGGCCGTACGCTCGGCGAACGCGCCGGGGTGGGGCCGGCGGACGGCTTGCGGGGGGCCGGCAGCTGTCCGTACTCGACGCCCTGGCCGGCGGCGTCCCACGGCAGCACCAGGTACCACCCGGCCTTCAGGGCGGCCGGGTCGGTCAGCCGGCCCCCGTCCGGCTGGACCCGACCGGTGTTGAGCTGGTAGATCTCGGCGGACCGCTCGCCGCTGCCGAGGAAGCGCCGGGCGATCTCGGTGAGATTCTCCGGCTGGCCCTGGTAGCGCGCCGTGACCAGGTAGTACTTCACGTACGGCTCGGTGTCCGGCGCGGACCCGGCGGCCGAGGGCCGTGGCGCGGCCAGGATCGCGCAGCCGACCATCACCACCACGAGCAGTCGAGCAAGGATGGAGTGCTTCGCCAGCACCGGGTTCCCCTTCCGTCACCGCGGCCCAGACCGATCAGCCGTCACCGTCTATTGCGGATCAGCGGCGACTTCGTTCAAATCAATCTGAACCAGATTTCCATGGCGCCCGTCATGGAGAACGCCGAGGGTACCGGCCCTCGATGTCGGGCAGCTCCGGCCGCCGGTGGGGCGTCGGTGGAACGAAGGCGGGGACGGTGGTGACAGAGCTGGCGCAGGCCATGGACGGCCGGGGGATCGACCGGGTGCCGAGCACCCGCCGCTTCGACCCGCGCCGGCACCGGCGGGTGCCCGGCCTGCTGGATCTCTGGCTGGTCTGCGGTCCCCGGGGGCGGCCGGCGTTGCCGGGCGAACCGGACCGCCCGCTGGACGCGCCCGCCGTGGCGGACCTGGTGCGGCGCACCGGGGACGTCGCGGACGACGTGCGGATCCTCGCTGACGACGGCGCCCGCCACGCCGAACTGTTCACCGAGGTGGCCGGCCTGCTGGGGCACGACGTGCTGGTCAGCCCCGACGGCGCGGACATCCGGCAGGTGCTGGCCGGGCGCGCCCCCGACGCCGACGACGGCCCGCTGCACGCGCTGCCCCTGGACCGGGTCACCCGCCAACCGATGGACTGGCTGGTGCTGCAACCACCCGACCTGGCAACCCCGCTGCCCGGCTGGTTCGCCATGAAGGACGGTCTGGTCCGGCCCCGGACCGGGGTGGTCAACCTGCCGTTGGCTACCGGTGTGGCGTTGGCCACCCGGGCGGACTTCGTGGCCCGCCGAGCCACCGCCCACCGGCTCGGCGCCACCATGTCCGAGCTGGTCACGGTCTCGGTCACGGCCCGCTCCGGCGGCTTCCTGATCGGCGACTACAGCGGCACCCAGCAGGTACGCGACGCCGGGCACCTAGCCGCGCTCCTCGGCGACCTGCCGCTCTACGGCGCCGACCTGCGGCTGTGGCTCACCTGGCCGTCCGAGCCGGACGAGCAGGCGAAGCTCGTCACCCAGGCCGCCGAGCTGGCCGAAACCACCGGCGCCACGGTCTGGACCCCACCGCCGGGCGGCCGGGCGGAACTCGTCGGCGACCACCACGACCTGCGCGCGCTCGACGCGGCGGGTGGCGTGACGCAGTGGCAGGCCCACCGACCGCGCTACGCAGACAGCCCGCCGGCCGTCGACGCGACCCCCGACGGCCTGCTGGTGCCCCGCTCGTTGCGACAGCGCATCGTGGTGGCCGACGCTCCGGACGGCGACCGGCCGGTGGACACCGCGTCGGACGACACCGCTCCGTCCAGGGCCACGCGGGCCGGCACCCCGCCGGAACGACACGAGGCCGCCCGGCCGGCGCCCTCGGCCCGCCCGACGCTGGCCGCCGAGACCCGCCGCGCGGGCCGGTACGGGCCACCGTGGCTGCGCCCCGGCCAGCAGGTCAACGTCACCGCGTTCGAGGCGTTCGTGCCGGTCACCGGCGACCTGGAACGGGCGGCGACCGACGGCGTACCCAGCGCGGAGCTGTTCCTGGTCGCCCACCTCGACCCGCGGTCCGCGCCGCACCGGTCGGACCTCCTGCGCGTCCGGATCTCCCCGGGCGGCGCGATCCCGGTGCAGGTGCTGCGCTCCCACGTCCCGGCGCGCCTGCAGTATCTGCTCGGTGCCCCGGACACTTATCTGCTGCCGGCCGGCCGGCTGGAGCGGGCGCGCGTGCGGGACGGATTCCGGGCCACCGACGACGGCGGGCTCCAACCCGTCGACGGGCTGGACTGCGGGTCGCTGCGGATTCGGTCTGCGCCGGCGAGCGCGTCGAGCGGTGGGCTGCCGCACGACGTCAGCCGGTGGCCGGCGCACGGCACCCGGCGGGCGTACGCGCTGTTGCCGGCGCGGTCCCGCGGCCTGGCGCCGGGCTGGTTGCCGCTGTCCCGGCGGCGGCCGGCGGCGCGGGCCGGGCGGCTGCTCGTGGAGGTGCGGGTGCCGCGCGGCCGGACGGTCGACGTCGAGGCCACCGCCGACGCCCTCGCCGCCCTGCCGCTGGCCCGCGGTCGCGCGGAGCGGCTGCGGCAGGCGGGGGTCGACCTGATCCTCACCAGCCGCTCCTACGACCGGGTCCAGGTGGACCGGGTCCACCGGGCCCGGGACGGGGTCTGGGAGGCGGTGTCCGGGCTGGCGGGTGGACCGCTGCCGGTGGTGCTGCGGGGCGTTCAGTCCCCACCGCCCGCCTCCCCGTCCCCGTCCCCGTCCCCGTCCCCGTTGTCGTCCACGTCGAGCTGAAGCGACCAGCGGCCGGCCGGGACCGGACCGACCACCACCGGCACGCACCGCCCCCCGGTGGCGGCGGCGAGACCACGCGCCCCGGCCGGCGACGGGCCCTCGACGAACACCACGGACGGCTCCGGCAGCTCCTCGCCCGGCCCCGGCGGCTCGGGCAGGCCGGGCAGCCGGCGGCAGCCGGCTGCCATCCCGCCGCCGAGCGTCTCCCCCACGACCGCCACGCCGACTCCGGCGGCGGAGAGCCCTCCGGCCAGGGCTGCGGCCGCGAGGCCGCAGACCGCCCCCGGCCGGACCAGCGTGATCACGTCCGGCACCCGCGCGTGATCGACGTGCAGCCGCCCCGGC
>NZ_JBEXHY010000197.1:0-7083 GCF_040608295.1 Micromonospora sp. NPDC005197
GCCCCCCTCGCTCTCGGGTGGGCGGGGGGGGGGGGGGGTGTCGCGGGGGGGGGGCCCCCCCCCCCCCCCCCCCGACCGCTCACCTCAGACCTCTTCGACCGAGCTCGGCTCGCGCCGGGACAGGTCGATGCCCAGCTCCTCAGCGGCCCGGAACACCTCGTCGTCGGTCTCGCGCATTTCCAGGGCCACACCGTCGCTGGAGAGCACCTCAACGTTGAGGCACAGCGACTGCAGCTCCTTGAGCAGCACCTTGAACGACTCCGGGATGCCCGGCTCCGGGATGTTCTCGCCCTTGACGATGGCCTCGTAGACCTTCACGCGGCCGAGCACGTCGTCGGACTTGATCGTGAGCAGCTCCTGCAGGGCGTAGGCAGCGCCGTACGCCTGCATCGCCCAGCACTCCATCTCACCGAAACGCTGACCACCGAACTGCGCCTTACCACCCAGCGGCTGCTGCGTGATCATCGAGTACGGGCCGGTCGAACGAGCGTGGATCTTGTCGTCGACCAGGTGGTTGAGCTTCAGGATGTAGACGTAGCCGACCGCGATCGGGTCCGGCAGCGGCTCGCCGGAACGACCGTCGAACAGCTGCGCCTTGCCGGTACGCCCGATCAGCTGCTTGCCGTCCCGGTTGGGCAGGGTCGACTCGAGCAGACCGGAGATCTCCTCCTCGCGGGCACCGTCGAAGACCGGGGTGGCCACGTTGGTGTCACCCTCGGACTCGTGCGCGTCGATCGAGCGGAGCTGGCGCTTCCAGTCGGCGTCGTCACCCTCGACCTTCCACCCGGTCTTGGCGACCCAACCGAGGTGGGTCTCCAGAACCTGGCCGATGTTCATCCGGCTCGGCACGCCGAGCGGGTTGAGCACGATGTCGACCGGGGTGCCGTCCTCCAGGAACGGCATGTCCTCGATCGGCAGGATCTTCGAGATGACGCCCTTGTTGCCGTGCCGGCCGGCGAGCTTGTCGCCGTCCTGGATCTTGCGCTTCTGGGCGACGTAGACCCGGACCAGCTCGTTGACGCCCGGCGGCAACTCGTCGCCGTCCTCGCGGGAGAACGTGCGCACACCGATGACCGTGCCGGTCTCGCCGTGCGGCACCTTCAGCGAGGTGTCCCGAACCTCACGCGCCTTCTCACCGAAGATCGCGCGGAGCAGCCGCTCCTCCGGGGTCAGCTCGGTCTCACCCTTGGGCGTGACCTTGCCGACCAGGATGTCACCGGGGACGACCTCGGCGCCGATCCGGATGATGCCGCGCTCGTCGAGGTCAGCGAGCATTTCCTCGCTGACGTTCGGGATGTCGCGGGTGATCTCCTCCGGACCGAGCTTGGTGTCCCGGGCGTCGACCTCGTGCTCCTCGATGTGGATCGAGGTGAGCACGTCCTGCTGCACGAGGCGCTGCGACAGGATGATCGCGTCCTCGTAGTTGTGGCCCTCCCAGCACATGAACGCCACCAGCAGGTTGCGTCCGAGCGCCATCTCGCCCTCGTCGGTGCACGGACCGTCGGCGATGACCTGACCGGCCTCGACGCGGTCGCCCTCGAAGACCACCGGCTTCTGGTTGACGCAGGAGCCGGCGTTGGAGCGGCGGAACTTGTGCAGCAGGTACGTCCGGCGGTGGCCGTCATCCTGGTGGATGGTGACGTAGTCGGCGCAGAGATCCTCGATCACACCGCCGACCTCGGCGACCACCACGTCGCCAGCGTCGACCGCGGCACGGTACTCCATGCCCGTACCCACGAGCGGCGCCTCGGCCTTGACCAGCGGCACCGCCTGGCGCTGCATGTTCGCGCCCATCAGTGCCCGGTTGGCGTCGTCGTGCTCGAGGAACGGGATCATGGCGGTCGCGACCGAGGTCATCTGCCGGGGCGAGACGTCCATGTAGTCGACGGCACCGGGGACGACGTCCTCGGTCTCGCCGCCCTTACGACGGCAGAGCACCCGCTCCTCGGCGAACGTGCCGTCCGCCTTCAGCCGCGCGTTGGCCTGGGCCTTGACGAACCGGTCCTCCTCGTCCGCGGTCAGGTAGTCGATCTGGTCGGTGACCCGACCCTCCACGACCTTCCGGTACGGCGTCTCGATGAAGCCGAACGGGTTGACCCGGGCGAAGGTGGACAGCGCGCCGATCAGGCCGATGTTCGGGCCTTCCGGCGTCTCGATCGGGCACATCCGGCCGTAGTGGGACGGGTGCACGTCGCGGACCTCGAAGCCGGCCCGCTCCCGGGACAGACCACCCGGGCCGAGCGCGCTCAGCCGACGCCGGTGGGTCAGGCCCGCCAGCGGGTTGGTCTGGTCCATGAACTGGGACAGCTGCGACGTACCGAAGAACTCCTTGATCGCCGCCACCACCGGGCGGATGTTGATCAGGGTCTGCGGGGTGATCGCCTCGACGTCCTGCGTGGTCATCCGCTCGCGGACGACCCGCTCCATGCGGGAGAGGCCGACCCGAACCTGGTTCTGGATCAGCTCACCCACGGTGCGCAGGCGACGGTTGCCGAAGTGGTCGATGTCGTCGGCCTCGTAGCCGTCCTCACCGGCGTGCAGCCGGCACAGGTACTCCACGGTGGCGACGATGTCGTCCTCGGTCAGCGTGCCGGTGGTGATCGGCACGTCGACTTCGAGCTTCTTGTTGAACTTGTAGCGCCCGACCTTGGCGACGTCGTACCTCTTCGGGTTGAAGAAGAGGTTGTCGAGCAGGGTCTGGGCGTTCTCGCGCGTCGGCGGCTCGCCAGGGCGCAGCTTGCGGTAGATGTCGAGCAGGGCCTCGTCGGCGCCGGCGATGTGGTCCTTCTCGAGCGTGGTCATCATCAGCTCGGACCAGCCGAACCGCTCACGGATCCGCTCGGCCGACCATCCGATGGCCTTGAGCAGGACCGTGACGGCCTGCCGACGCTTGCGGTCGATGCGTACGCCGACCGTGTCGCGCTTGTCGATGTCGAACTCCAGCCAGGCACCCCGACTCGGGATGACCTTGACGCTGGAGAGGTCGCGGTCGGAGGTCTTGTCCGGCTCCTTGGAGAAGTACACGCCCGGAGACCGGACGAGCTGGCTGACCACGACGCGCTCGGTGCCGTTGATGACGAAGGTGCCCTTGGGCGTCATCATCGGGAAGTCACCCATGAACACCGTCTGGCTCTTGATCTCGCCAGTGGTGTTGTTGGTGAACTCCGCGGTCACGAAGAGCGGAGCGCAGTAGGTCAGGTCCTTCTCCTTGCACTCCTCGATCGAGGCCTTGACCTCGTCGAAGCGCGGCGCCGAGAAGGAGAGTGACATGGTGCCGGAGAAGTCCTCAATGGGACTGATCTCTTCAAGGATCTCCGCGAGACCCGAGCGTGCGTGCGGGTCGTCCGCCGACCGGCCCTGCCAAGCCTCGTTGCCGACGAGCCAGTCGAAGGACTCGTTTTGGATGGCAAGGAGGTTGGGGACCTCGAGGTGTTCGGTGATCCTGCCGAATGAAACTCGGCGGGGAGCGAATGCGCTCGACGTACGACTGGTCTTCGCAGGGCGGGAAGCTGCCAAGATGCGTCCTTCCGAGGACCGGTGCTGCAGAACGGCTGGTACGCGTGCACTCCAATGACCCCACCAGAAATATCCGTAAACGGACATTTCCGAGCAGGGGTCAAGTCGGAAGGCAGCGCAAACTAGCAGTGTAGCCGAGAGGCTAACCGCTGTCCAGCCCACCCCGCAGGTCGTTCGCGGAACGCGCCTCGGCCCCCGTAAACCGGGGTCTGCCGGGCCGCTCAGAACGCAACGTCCCCACTGGGCCGCTCGGGTTGCCGCGGCCGCTGGTGCCGCCGCTGTCATTACCCACGTCGTGGCCGTCGCAAGCGCGGTGTCTTGCTGGTGTTCAGCGTGCCTGGCAGGCCGGGGCCGCGTCAAGGGCCGGTATCCGGGTCGTCGGTTCTTTCCCACCTGAGGGCGACCGGGGCCCCTCGTCCGGTGGTCCGGCATCGACCATCGACGCCCAGCTCAGGACGGTTGTCGCTGGATCCACGAAACACGGCGGGCAGCGATCCGTGTCGGATCACCGCCCGCCGCGACGCGATCGTGTCCCGGCTCACTGGGCCGGGCACGCGCAGGTGGAACGTCAGGTCACTTGAGGGTGACCTTGGCGCCCTCACCCTCGAGCTTCGCCTTCGCCTTCTCGGCGGTCTCCTTGTTGACCTTCTCCAGGATGGCCTTCGGCGCGGACTCGACCGCGTCCTTGGCCTCCTTGAGGCCCAGGCCGGTCAGCTCGCGCACGACCTTGATGACCTGGATCTTCTTGCCACCGTCAGCCTCGAGGACGACGTCGAACTCGTCCTTCTCCGGCTCGGCCTCGGCGGCGGCCGGGGCGCCACCGGGGGCGGCAACCGCGACCGGAGCGGCGGCGGTGACCTCGAAGGTGTCCTCGAACTGCTTCACGAACTCGGAGAGCTCGATCAGCGTCATCTCCTTGAACGCGTCGAGCAGCTCGTCGGTGCTGAGCTTCGCCATGTCTGGCGTCCTTTCTAAAGGTTGTCTAAGAACGTGGGTGCGCCGCGCGGCCTCAGGCCGCCTCGGCGCCCTCCTGCTCGCGCTTCTTGTCCGCAAGGGCGGCCGCCGCGCGGGCGGCCTTGGAGAGCGGTGCCTGGAACAGGGCCGCGGCCTTGCTCAGGTTGCCCTTCATCGCGCCGGCCATCCTGGCCAGCAGCACCTCGCGGGACTCCAGGTCGGCGAGCTTCGTGACCTCGGCCGCGGAAATGGCCCTGCCCTCGAAGACACCGCCCTTGATGACGAGCTTCGGGTTGGCCTTCGCGAAGTCGCGAAGCCCCTTCGCCGCCTCGACGACGTCGCCCGAAACGAAAGTCAGCGCGGTAGGACCGGTGAACAGCTCGTCGAGGCCGTTGATGCCCGCGTCCGTCGCGGCACGCTTCGCCAGCGTGTTCTTCGCGACCGTGTAGCTGGTCTCGGCGCCGAGCGAGCGCCGCAGCTGGGTGAGCTGGGAAACCGTCAGACCGCGGTACTCGGTCAGCACGGTGGCGCCCGCGTTGCGGAAGCTCTCGGTCAGCTCAGCGACGGCCGTGGCCTTGTCGGCCCGGATCGGCTTGTCCGCCATGTTTCCTCCTCTCTCGTTACTCGAGGCTGGTCCCCGACACGGCCGAAGCCGGAGCGGGGGCGGAGGCAGCACGACAACGAAAAGCCCCGGCGCAGGGCGCACGGGGCGAGGGCCGGCGGATCGTCACGGTCGGCGGACCATGCTCACTGCCGAGTTACGCTTGCCGCCCTACGCGGGTCGCCCGTTGTCGCGGGACCTTCGACCGTGCCGGAGCACGGTGACCAGCGGTCTCTGGGTGGTTCCTCATCCATGGAAACACGGATGACGGTTGAAGAGTACGCGCCCGCACCACCAGCGCCAAATCGCCCCCGGTGAGCCGGGTCACGGGCAGCGTCGCTGGTCAGCCCTGGGCCCGCCGCCGCCACAAATAGCCGGCGGTGACCGCCGCGCTCCACGCCGACGCCCAGAGCGTGAGCCCGAGCAGGGTCAGCGCGGCGGCGTCACCCGCAGTCGTCCGCGCGGTGGCCATGATCGGCGGCACCAGCCAGGGCGCCACCGAACCGCGCAGACCGAGCGCCACCGCGCCGACACCGCCGAGGGCCAGCACCGCCACGCCGTACGCGGCACCGCCCACCGACGCCCGGCTGGCCAGCGCCCCGAGGGCGACCGCCGCGGGTACGGCCAGCAGGTGCGCCCACAGTCCCAGCGCGATGCCGACCGGCACCGACCGGTCCCCCGGCTCGACCGGGCCGGTGACCCCGCCCACCAACCAGGGGAATAGCAGCGCGACCGCCACCGCGACCAGCGCCGCCACGCCGGCCGCCAGGAGCCCGGCCAGGCGCTCCCGGGCCACCCCGACCGTCACCTGGGCGAGCCGGCGCTGCACGTCCGGCTCGATGTCCAGCAGGATCTTGGTCTGCCAGGCGAGCACCGGGAAGAGCACCACGGCCGAGACGCCGTACGCCTCCGCCGGCTGGGACCGGCCGCCGCCGTAGAGCGTGCCGAGCACGACGAGACCCGCGAGCAACGGCGCCAACGCCCGACCGGTCCGCAGGAAACCCGCCAGCCGCATCCGCACCAGGGCGCTCACCGGGCCTCCCCCGCTGCCTGCTCGACCGCGTCCACGCCCTCGGGCTGGTCGAGAGCCGGTTCACCGGCCGGCCGCAGCGGTGCAGCCGCAGGCCCGGCCTGCGGTGCGGTGATGGAGGTGTCGGCGCGTACCCGAAGAATCTGGTGGCCCTCGGCGCGCAACCGGGCGACGGTGCTGGCGACCCGCGCGGCCGGCACCGCTACCTCGACCACCGCGATGGCCTCCTCGTCGGTCGACGCGGTCTCCTCGGTCAGCGAGCCGGCGGCCACCGACCAGCGGCGCGCGCCCGGCAGCCGGACCGTTTCCCCGCGGTGGTCGCTGACCAGGACCGTGCCGCCGTCGGCCAGCACCTCGTCGATCAGCTCGGGAACCAGCTCGCGGGTCGCGGCGTCGAGGCCCTCCCACGGCTCGTCGAGCACCAGCAGGCCGGGCGGTCGCAGCATGGCCTGGGCGAGACCCACCTTCTGCGCGGTGCCCTTGGACAGCTCCGGAAGCCGCACCGAGCTGAACGCGCCCAGGCCGAGCCGCTGCGTCCAGGTTGTCACCGCCTCGTCGGCGGCCGACCGCCCCAACCCGGCAACGCGGGCCATGCTGGTCAGGTAGCCCGAGACGGTGAAGGGCTGGTCGGCCGGGAAACGCTCCGGGACCCAGCCCACCCGGGCTGGCCGGTCGACGACCCGACCCCGGCCCGGCCGCAGCACCCCGGCGGCCACCTGGAGCAGCGTGGACTTGCCCACCCCGTTGCGGCCCAGGACTACCGCGACCTCACCCGGGCCGATCCGCACATCCACGCCCCGCAGCACCCACGGACCACGCCGGTGATACCGCAACCAGACGTTCTCCAGCCGCATGCGATCGAGCTTGCCACACCACAGACGCGCCGGGGGGCGGGGGCAAAGGATGGGAAGGGCCCCGTGGAGGGAAACATAGGGCTAATAGGGGACGCGAGGTCGCTTGGAGAATAATGGGGTGTGTGGGG